>JAUPUR010000035.1 GCA_030917445.1 Patescibacteria group bacterium
AGTAATCCTTGACGGCACTTGCACACGCTTCATGGTAGGCAAACTGGGCATCTTGGCTACTTGAGCGAAAAACACTTGCTGCGTTTTGCATCGCAGATCTGAGTTTTAACGTGGTCTCTTCTTCAAGAAACCGATCGATGCCCCACACGATCCCGAGTCCTGCATTGCTGGCAAGACGCAAATTTGCAGCACTGAGCTCCATTCCGTCGGGAAATATCTCGGTGAAGAGTTCTAAGTTGCCTTCGCAGGCTCCTTTACTTTTCAGCAACTCAACAGTGATTTTATCTGGAACGAGATCACTCATGTGTATCTCCCTTTTGCTAACGTGCGTTGTCGACCAATTGGTCAAACAATGAGGTGAATTATATATTTTTGTCCCATAGGATGCAAATTGAGCTAAATTTTATAAAGGGATTGGAGTCTGAGGAGTATTTTGGTATACTCACAATCACTTAGAGAGGTCGTACTCCAGAGTACTTCCTCATATTCAAGTAAGATTTTGGAGAGGTCGCATAGTGGTCTAGTGCAGCGGTTTACTAAACCGCCGAGTCGCAAGATTCCGAGGGTTCGAATCCCTCTCTCTCCGCAGAAGAGGGATGAGAAGTAACCATTCCTATTATAGATATACCCATTACTCAAACTAAAATTATGGCACGACGACAGGAAGACGAACGAACTACATACGCTTCAGCAGGCGTCAACTATGATGTAATGGATCCTCTCAAAAGATTAGCCCAACTAAGAGCTAGAGAAACTTCAGGAAATCTCGAACGCTTTGGAATGAAAGAGGTAGAAGCAAGTCGTGGTGAATCTGCATATGTTTGGGAAGAGGCAGATGGTTATAGAGCATTTGTTATCGAAGGATTAGGAACCAAAAATAAAGTTGCTGATGAAACTCGAAAATTCACAGGGAAAACTCATTATGATGCTATTGCTCAAGATACTGTAGCAATGATAGTGAATGACTTGATTGTAGTTGGAGCAGACCCACAAGTGATAAATGCCTACTTTGCTGTCGGAAGCTCTGACTGGTTCTCTGACGAAGAAAGAGCAAGTGACCTTATTGAAGGTTGGGCAAAGGCAACGAGTATGGCGGGAGCTGTTTGGGGAGGCGGAGAAACTCCAACACTTAAAGGAATTATAGATCCCGATACAATTGATCTGTCTGGTTCAGCAATTGGTATTGTTACGCCAAAAGAACGACTTACGCTAGGAGACAAGTTAACTCAAGGTGATGCAATTTTTTTAGTCGAAAGTAGCGGTATTCACGCGAATGGTTTGACTCTTGCAAGAAATATTGCATCCAAAGTTCCAGAAGGGTATGCAACTCCACTTGTTGATGGGAAAAGTTATGGTGAATCATTGCTCGCCCCCACTCATATCTATGCAGGTTTAACAAGAGAATTATTTGAAGCAGGAATAGATGTTCATTACATGGTAAATATTACTGGACATGGGTGGAGAAAACTAATGAGAGCAAGTCGTGATTTGTCATATGTTGTGGAACAAGTTCCACAAGCGCATCCAGTCTTTGAGTTTATTCAAGAACATTCTGGAAATGATGATGAAGAGATGTATGGCAATTTCAACATGGGTGCAGGATTTGCAATATTCATGCCTGATAAAGATGTGAAATTAGCAGAAAGGATTGCATTGGAAAAATATGGTTGGAAAGCAGGGAAAGCTGGTCATATAGAAGAAGGTCCAAGACAGGTTGTAATTGAGCCAAAGAATCTAGTTTATAAAGGTGAGACACTCGGCGTGAGATAAGTAGCACTCCATAGCTACGAAGTGGATATACCCGAAGGGTAAATCCCTCTCTCTCCGCAGAAGAGGGATGAGAAGTAAAATCTTTTAAAAAAAGTATATTGTTAATCCTCAGATTTTTTGAAATGATATACCTGTGAATAACAAACAGTTACTTATTACAGGGATAACAATTTGGCTTGTTCCATTTGCTTTAAGTTTTCTTTTTTATAGCCCTCAGAGCGAGCTATTGATAAATTACACACTTTTTAAAGCAATTATGCTGACTTCGTTAGTTCTTGTAACGTGGTTCATGTTTCAGAGGTACTATAAAATAATTGGAAAAACCACAAGAACATTCGGAATAACTGCAGGCGCAGTTGTCCTTTTGATCAATTTACTTTTTGATTATATTTTTCTTATAGTGTTTCTTTCAGCCTTTACTGTGATCGAGTATGTTTTAGAAATAGGAATTTCTTATATTGTTATTATTCCTTTGATAAATTGGTTGATTGGCCGAAGACACTTAAAGTAAGAAATTAATTTATAACTCCAAGTCCTAGAAGACCTGAAATAATGAGATAAAAAGCAACCCAGTAGTTTAATGATTTTGGAAAGATCAAGATCAAGATACCTGCAAGTATTGCAAGTAAAGGACTGAGTTGTAGTCCAAAAATATCCATATTCCTCCTTTCATCATTAAGTGTACTAGATATTAACTGAAAACAGGTAAGAGAATCGTAAGGCGAATTTTTCTTGCATAAAAAGGGTATAATAATTGTATGACATTTGTTATTCCTCAAAACTTTGAAGAGCTAGTAGCCATGAAAGATATGCTAGATACTTTTGACGGAGATGTTGTTCGTTTTGAAGATGATGAGGCAAAATATCAGAAATATCTTGAATCACTTCCACGAGGAGAACTGCTGCAAAAAATAAAAGAAAAAATTGGTGAAGAAGGTATTGCCTTGCTTTCAAATGATTTTCCTTATACTCGTGTACTCAGCAATCTTCCTCATGTGCGTCATTACTGTCTTTGGAGTCTGAAGGGTGAGTTGGATAAAAACCAAATTAAAAATGAGGTTGAAAAAAGTGTTGCCGGACGTTACTTTGCTGTTGAGAGATCACTCTATAGAAAATCAATTCCAGAAATTTGGCATACTCATGTTTTTGTTGAGGAGAATGGTGTATGAGTCGCATGACTGAAGAAGATTGGAAAAAAAAGCTTACTCCAGAGGAATATCATGTTCTTCGTGAGAAGGGAACAGATGCACCATTTTCGGGTCCATTTTATAAGCATTTTGAAAAAGGAATGTATGTGTGTAAAGCTTGTGGACAAGAACTTTTTTCATCAGAAACAAAATTTGATAGTGATTGCGGATGGCCATCTTTTGATAGTTCCCTCAAAGGAAATGTTATTTTGAATGAGGATACAAGTCATGGCATGGTCAGAACTGAGGTGGTGTGCAGTAAGTGTGAGTCTCATCTGGGACATCTCTTTGACGATGGTCCACAAGAGACAACAGGTAAGAGATATTGTATCAATTCTACCTCTCTGAAATTTTCTGGAAAATAGTCTTGCGCTTTTTTACAACTCTGCTACAGTAAATATATGAAAGGATTTTCACTACAAACATTCATTATTGCTCTGCTTCTTCCTTTTGTTGCAGGAGGGATAGGTTCTTATTTTACGACTCCTGCGCTTAATGTCTGGTATATGGAGCTTGCCAAGCCTCCATTCAATCCTCCAAACATTGTTTTTGGTCCAGTGTGGACAATACTTTATTTGTTACAAGGAATTGCTTTCTATACAGTACTTCGATCAAAAGCAAAGGCTGCAGATAAAAATTATGCATCGGTGCTTTTTGTCATTCAATTAGTTCTCAATACTTTATGGTCAATTGCATTTTTTGGTTATCGAAATCCTGAACTGGGAGTAGGTGTCATTATTATGCTCCTTGTCTTTATTTTACTGACGAAAAGAGCATTCGATAAAATTAGTAAAAATGCAGGTTATTTATTTATTCCATATATCGCATGGGTTTCTTTCGCCACAGTCCTCAATATCGCTATTGCGGTCCTCAATTAATTATTGTTTATAGTAAAGATAGAAATTGTTTTCAGTTTTTTTAACTTTCCAGTGAGGTAGTTTGAAAATATTAGTAATGAGAATTGCATCACTTTTCATTTCTGTTTCAAGTTTTTTTTCGAGCCTTCCCATAATTGAGTTCATACCATAAATATAGATAAGTGAGAAAGAAGAGAGATTTTCATTCCAAAAATCTTTTTCAAAAAAGAACACTTTGTCCTCAATCCCCATTTCGAGAGCTCGAATTTTTGATCTTTCGACAAGATCTTTTTTGATCTCATATCCAGTTGTATCAAAACCCCATTTTGCAAGTTCGAGAGCAACTCTTCCATCACCACTTCCAAGATCAACTGCAGTCGGTGAAGGAGCAAGTTCACTTAATTTTTTGAGTGTTTTGAGTTTGTCTGAGGATGTTGTTACAAAGGGAACTTGAATTTCATAGGTACCGATTTTCATTATTCTATTCTACTTCATTTACCGAAAGTACTTGAATAAACATTCAAAGTATGTTTTAACTATATATTCAGGAAGGGGGGTGATTTCATGAATAGTAAAGTAATAGCGATTGTTGTCATTGGGTTAGTAGTTATTGGTGCAGGAGTTTTTCTTCTTACACAAAATAACGCTACTCCAGCAACTGATGAGTCAATGGATGCTGCAGGTATTGAGGAGTCGATGCTTACTCCAACAGCTACTGATTCTTCACAGTCAGGAGAAATGGATCAAGCAGTAAAAGAATTCACAGTGAACGGTGATAACTTCACCTTTGACCTTAAAGAAATCAAGGTTAAAAAAGGTGATACTGTGAGAATAGTATTTAATAATACTGAAGGTACTCATGATTTAGTACTTGATGAATTCGATGTAGCAACGAAGATGTTGCAAGCAGGAGGAACAGAGACTGTCGAATTTGTTGCAGATCAAACAGGAGAATTTGAGTATTATTGCTCAGTTGGTTCACATCGTCAGATGGGAATGAAAGGGACACTCATTGTTGAGTAATACTTTTATTTTTAGTTAAAACACCAGTCGTTGTGGCTGGTGTTTTTTTATTTGCTTACATTGTATTTTCACTTTTTATTCACTAAGATGAATCTTCATGACTCAAACTGAAGCTTTGAATATTCTCAAATTAGGTGTCAATGTTTTTCTTACAGGTGCAGCGGGATCTGGCAAAACATATGTGCTCAATCAGTACATTGAGTATCTTCGACTTAAAAAAATTTCTGTTGGCATAACTGCAAGTACTGGAATTGCAGCGACTCATATGGGTGGCGTGACAATTCATAGTTGGTCAGGAATGGGAATTCATGACTCTCTTACGACTAAGGATTTGGCAGATATGTATAAAAAACAGTATCTGCGAAAACACTATATACGTGCCAAAGTTTTGATTATTGATGAGATTTCTATGCTACATGCACATCAGCTGGATATGATAGATCAAATATGCCGTTATTTTAAAAAAAATGACCTTCCATTTGGTGGAATGCAGCTTGTTATGTGCGGTGACTTTTTTCAGCTTCCTCCAGTAACAAAGTTTCAAAAAATAAAAGATCAGGCTTCATTATTTGAACAAGCAAAGACTGATTTTGTTACTGAATCACATATCTGGAATGAGATGAATTTGTATATTTGTTATTTGGATGAGCAGCATAGACAAGATGATGCTTCATTTTTACGAGTACTCAATGACATACGAGCAAGCGATGTAAATGAAACAACAGTTGAGTACCTTACTGACCGGTTGAATAAGTCTGTTGAAGGTTATAGCAAGCCTACCAAGCTTTTTACACATAATACGGATGTTGATACATTGAATGCAGAGCATTTAGAAAGGTTAAGTTGTGAGAAGCATGAGTATTTTATGGTAGGGCGAGGAAATATCACACTTAATCAAACACTCAAAAAGAGTTGCCTTGCACCCGAGCGGTTAATACTTAAAGTGGGCGCACAGGTGATGTTTGTCAAAAATAATTATGATCAAGGGTATGTCAATGGAACACTTGGAGAGGTTATTCATTTTGACAAAGATGATCATCCAGTTGTGAGGACATTTGATGGTGCCGAAATTGTCGTTGGTCAGGCGAGTTGGGAAATAAAAGAGGACAATGTCGAACTTGCAGCGATCTCCCAAATACCGTTGCGTCTTGCTTGGGCGATCACGGTACATAAGTCTCAAGGGATGAGTCTTGATGCAGCTGAGATAGATCTCAGCAGGTCATTTGTGCCGGGACAAGGATATGTTGCTCTCTCGCGAGTGAGGTCACTCAAAGGATTGAGTTTGCTTGGTATGAATCAGATGGCGCTGACAGTTAATGAACAGGTAGCAGAACTAGATCAGGATTTTAAAAAGAGCTCAGATGAAGGAGTGATTTATCTGTCAAATCTGGGTAAAAATAAAACTGAAGAGATGCAAGAATCATTTCTCCAACATCTTCTCAGTGAATAATTATTTCTTGAGGTACAAATAGACATTATCTTTTGATTTTTCATATTCCCAGGTTGGAAATGGATAATAATTTAAAAGAATCCGCGTACCTTTTTTTAGCTCATTTTGGAGTTTGGCTTCAAGCGCTTGCATAATATCAGGCATTGGGTAGATGCATACAATATTAAATCGAGAGAGATCTTCATCCCAGAAATTTTTTCGATGAATAATTATATTTTTTTCAAGTGAACTTTTTTTTATAAGATCTTCTGAAAGGTCTGCAAGCAATGGATCAAGTTCAAACCCTTCAACAAGAGCTTTCTTTTTTGCAAATTCAATACTAATTCGACCATCACCACTTCCAAGATCAGCTACTCTTTCAAATGGTTTTACTTCTGAAAGGTCGATCATCGTTTGCACACGATAACGAGAAGTTTTAAAAAAAGGGATAAATGGGAGTGAGTTCATTGCTTTTGAAGTGTACACAATATATTCAAAAGACGCTATAATAATATCTTCTGATGATAACTCCTGAAAAAGTAGAAAAAATATCTCTTGATCCTGAAGATACTACAATGCCTTCTCAAAATTCTCGGTCTAAAAAATTTCTTATTTTTGGCGTACTTTGTGTTTTTGTGCTTGGACTTTTATTCTTTTTCAAACCTAAAAACGAAAATACACAAAAAATATCCCCACAAGAGATCCAAACTCAATCTGAGCTAGAGTCTGATCCTTTTTATGAGCTTACTATTCCATATCTAAGGTCTAGACAGTATGAAAGCAAGTTGGAGGAGCCTGAATTTTATGCTGAAAGTGGAAATTACACGTCATACCTTACAAGTTATAGTTCTGATGGTAATAATATTAATAGTTTGTTAACGATTCCAGAAGGTGAGGTTCCTGATGGGGGTTGGCCTGCTGTGATATTTATTCACGGATATATTCCACCGCTTCAATATGTGACGACAGAAAAGTATGTTGATTATGTCGATTTCCTTGCTCGAAATGGATTTGTAGTTATGAAGATAGATCTCAGAGGTCATGGTGAATCAGAAGGAGAGCCTGGAGGAGGGTATTATGGTTCTGATTATATAGTTGATACGTTGAGTGCTTATACTGCACTTCAAGCTTTTGAAAAAGTGAATAAAGACAAAATAGGACTATGGGGGCATAGTATGGCTGGAAATATCATTATGAGAAGTATGGCCGCAATGCCAAGTATTCCGGCGGGAGTTATATGGGCAGGAGCAGTGTATACCTATGTAGATATGCGAGAGTATGGTATTCAAGATTCAAGTTATCAGCCTCTTCCTACAGATACACAACGACAATCAAGGCGGAGAGAGCTTTTTGAAAAACATGGAACACCGAGTGCAGAGAGTGTCTTTTGGCAAGAAGTAGCTCCTGTTAATTATCTTTCTGATCTTGAAGGTGCTGTACAAATCCATCATGCCATTGATGATAATGTTGTCAGTATTGGGTATAGTCGTGATTTAAGTAGTTATTTAGAAAATGAGAGTATCCCACATGAGCTTCATGAGTACGTGAGTGGGGGACATAATATAACTGGGGGGAGTTTTGTTACAGCGATGCAAAGAACTGTTGATTTCTATAAGAAGTATCTAGGTGAATAAGTATTTTTTTAGTATACTTTTCCTATGCTGTATCATTCACACAAGCATCACTCCAAACGATCTTATCTCATTTTAGGTCTCCTTTCACTCTGTCTTTTTATTGTAGGAATTGTTGTTTTTCTTGTTAAAACAGACAAACTTCCTCCGTCTGAAGATGGGTCAGTGTTACTTCCATCTGCTACACCTTCACCACAAGGAAAGGTAGTTAAGACAGGGATAATTCTTTGCCTCCCGCATAGGGAACAAGGCGAAGTTCAAACTTTGGAATGTGCTTATGGATTGCAAGATGATGAGGGGATTTATTACGCGCTTTCTGACAGTAGTTCATCATATGAAAATATATCAGCTATATCTATGAATACAGCTGTAACAGTAGAAGGTGATTTTATTCCTCAGCGAAGTCAAATTTATCCGAGCATAGGAACCATAATGGTCTCAAAGATTTCTACTCTTTAAGAAGCATTTTTACTACTGTATTTTTCCTTGACAGATAACGTATAATGATGCCAGCCGCTTATATAAAAATAGCGATGGCAGATAAAAATTCTACCTTACAGAGAAGAGAAAAAAGTAGAGAATCGTTCTACGAACAAACACAGTCGCTTTTTCGTCCCCTAAAAAATATTCCGAGTATAATTCAACCCTTTCAAAATTCTCAAAATAATAATAAGAATTCTAAGCTGGATGATCTTGTAGCGGGTTCATCTCGGGTTATACTTGATATTCATAGCACTTTTCCGTTTGATTTTTTCCCAGATGATGTAATTTTAGATGAAACAAAGGTAACAATTCACTCAAAGTACTTTTTTTTAACGAAAGAAGTGAGAAGTGTTGAATATATTGATATTTTTAATGTTATAGTTCAGCAGGGAGTATTTTTCGCCAAACTTGAACTTGTTGATAGGTTTTTTGCTCATCAACCAATTATTATAAATTATCTTAAGAAAAGAGATGCAATGTTAGCTCGTCGGTTAATTCAAGGAATGATTATTGCACAGAAACATAATGTTGATATCCGTGGAATACCTGTTGATGAGCTGTTGAAAAAGTTAGATCGGATAGGAAAATCCAGATAGTTTTAGCCCACAGAC
>JAUPUR010000036.1 GCA_030917445.1 Patescibacteria group bacterium
AAACCTGAAGATGAAGGGATAAAGACGGAGTATTTTCTCGAAAAGAAAACAGACGACTATTTGCTTTTCAATTTAAAAAAATCTCTATGAATATATTAGTAGTATCATCATATCTTCCTTTTCCACTCTTAAACGGTGGCAATATTCGGTTGTACAATATTTTAAAAGAATTATCAAAAAATCACTCCATTTCTCTCATATGTGAAAAAAGATCAAAACAGACAATGGAGGATGTAAAAGAAGTCGAGAAATTTTGTAAAAAAGTTATAACTGTAGAACGAAAAAAGCAATGGAGTTTGAAAAATATTCTTAAGGCTGGTTTATCTAGAGAATCATTTTTAAAAGTAGGACATAATTTGCCAGAAATGCGTGAAATAATCTCAGCAGAGATGAAAAGTAATAATTATGATGTTATTCATGTAGAGACTTTTTATATATTGCAAAATGTGCCTGAAGTTACTGTTCCCGTTGTTCTCATTGAACATAATATTGAGTATTTGGTATATGAAAGATTTAAAAATACAGTTCCATTTCTTATGAAACCATTTTTAAAATTAGACATTTTAAAAATTAAAAGAGAAGAAGAACAGTCTTGGATGCGAGCGGATTTTATTGGAACTGTCTCACATGAAGAGAAAGATATTATTGGAGGAAATAATGTTGAAGTCGTTGCAAATGGTGTTGATACGCAAACATTTTCACTGAAAAAACTAAAAAAAGAATCTAAAGGTCCATACAAAATACTTTATATTGGTGATTATTCATGGGTACAAAATAGAGATGCAGTTAAATATATTATTCAGGATATTTGGCCACATTTGAAAAATGAGATAGACGTAAAACTTTGGATTGTTGGGAGGAATATGCCTGACTCATTAAAGGAATTAGGAAAAAACGACGATCGAATTTATTTCGATGATAATAATACATCTCCAACACATGAAATATTCTCAGAAGCAGATGTACTCTTAGCTCCAAAAAGAGTCGGTGGAGGGACAAGTTATAAAGTTCTTGAAGCAATGGCAGTTGGGACTCCTGTAATCGCTAATACTCTTGGGGTAGAGGGATTTAAAGTACACAACAGAGAAGACGTTCTCATTGCAGATACGTCAGAAGACTTAGCAAAGATGGTGGTTGATGTTTTGAATGATAAATCACTTGCTGAAAAAGTTTCTATAAATGGGAGAAAGACTGTTGAAAAATATTACACATGGAGTTCAATAACAGCTGATCTAGAACAGTTATATAAAAAAGCTCTGCAGAAATCAAAATATACCGTATAATACTTTCATGAGAATCGGAATTGACGCTAGATTTTGGAATGAAACAGGAATTGGTAGGTATATACGAAATCTTGTTATATATATTCAAAAGAGTGATACGAAAAATGATTATGTGCTTTTTATTAAGCCTGAGGATGAAGTCTCAATCAAATCTGCATTAACTAGCCCACGTATTTCTTATAGAGCTGTAAATATCCCTTGGCATACTCTTAAGGAACAAGTGCAATTTCCAAGACTTATTAAAAAAGAAAAAATTGAACTTATGCATTTTCCCTATTTTGCAGTGCCTATTTTTTACAAAGGTTCATATATTGTAACAATCCATGATCTTATTCTTCATCATTTCTCAACGGGACAAGCCTCTACACTCCCATTTTTTGTCTATCAAGCAAAAAGAGCAGCGTATAAAATTGTTATGAAGAAAGCAGCAGATAAAGCAGAAAAGATTATTGCTGTTTCAAACGCCACGAAACAAGAAATAATTGATCATCTCAACGTTCCCAAGGGAAAAGTAGATGTGACTTATGAAGGTTTTGATATCGGAGAAAAAAGTAAGGATATTGAACTTCCTAAAAATCCATATTTTCTTCATGTAGGAAATGTTTATCCACATAAAAATGTTGAGTTACTTTTAACAGCTTTTTCAAAGATATCTAAGAATGCTAATTTACTTATTGTTGGAAAAAAAGATTATTTCATGAACAGACTAATTAAATTTGCTGATACACATGGTATGAATAAAAATGTAATTTTTCTTCATACTGTATCTGATGATGAATTAGTTTCTTACTATAAAAATGCGAGTGGTGTAGTAGTTTCATCATTTATGGAGGGATTTGGTTTGCCTGCTGTGGAAGCGATGGCTTATGGAACTCTTGTGATATCATCAGATATTCCTTCACTCAGAGAAGTAACAGGTGGAAATGCACTTTTTTTCGATCCGTATTCAAAAAGTGATTTAATTGAGAAGCTAAATCTAGTACTTAACCCAACTCAAGAATTAAATGATATGAAAAAAGACGCAAAGAAATACGTTCAAAAGTATACATGGGAGAAAATGGCGAAAGAGACTGTCCGCATTTATGAAAGTAGCACTCGTTTACGATAGGGTCAATAAATGGGGTGGTGCAGAAAGAGTTATGCTTGCCCTCCATCAACTTTTTCCTGACGCACCACTCTTTACATCTGTTTACAATCCAGAGACGGCAGGGTGGGCTGATGATATAAAGGTCATTCCTTCATTTCTTCAACATGCACCATTTGCAAAAAAAGCACATGAATTATACCCAGTGCTCATGCCTATTGCATTCGAGTCATTTAGTTTTGATGAATTTGATTTAGTCATTTCTGTTACCAGTGAAGCTGCAAAAGGAATTATTACCAAACCTCAGACTCGACATATCTGTTATTGCTTAACTCCAACACGTTATTTGTGGAGTGGTTATAAAGAATATTTCTCACAGAAGTTTATAAAAATATTGTCTTATCCTGCTGTCTCTTATCTTCGCTCATGGGACAAAGTGAGTTGTACAAGACCAGATGCATATATCGCTATATCAAATGAAGTAAAGGAAAGAATTAAAAAATATTATCATTCAGACAGTGAGATCATTCACCCACCTGTATCACTATTCGAGGGAGTGAGCGAGGTAGAAAAGAATAAAAAAGAAGGAGAATATTATCTGGTTGTTTCACGTCTTGTACCATATAAAAGAGTAGACCTTGCAATCAAAGCTTGCAATAAAATGAGAAAAAAGCTGATTATTATTGGAAAGGGAAGTGAAGAAAAATATCTTCGAAGTATCGCAGGTCCAACAATAACATTTATTGGTTATGTTTCTGATGATGTTTTAAGACAATATTATGTTTCAGCTAAAGCACTTCTTTTTCCTGGACTTGAAGATTTTGGAATTACAATGGTTGAGGCACTGGGCTTTGGTATACCAGTAATTGCATATAATAAAGGTGGTGCAAAAGATATTATTCAAAATAAAAAAACAGGAATTCTTTTTGATAGACAAAGTAGAGAATCACTTTCTGAAGCAATACTTTTAAGTGAAAAGATAAAATTTTCATCAATAGAGCTACAAAAACACGCATATACTTTTTCTCAAGAAATATTTAAAAGAAGAATGACAGAGTATATTGCAAATGTCTTTGCTAAATAATAATATTATGGATATAATACTTTCATAGTTTATGAAAATAATTGTATTTGCAGGAGGCGTTGGATCAAGACTTTGGCCTCTATCTCGTAAAAATACTCCAAAACAATTCGGACAAATAATTGGCGAGGAGTCAACGCTTCAGTCGACAATTAATAGACTTCTTCCATCATTTAAGCCTGAGGATATTTATGTTGCTACAGGAAAACACTACTCCGATGTTGTAAGAGAACAGCTCCCTATGATTCCTGCAGATAATTTTATATTGGAACCTGCAATGCGCGACGTCGGTCCAGCAATTGGGTTGAACGCTTTTTTACTTGATAAAAAATTTAGTGATGAACCTATTGCAATTTTATGGAGTGATCACCTTGTTAAAAATGAGGAGATGTTTCGACAGGTACTTCGTATGGCTGAATCAAATGTTCTTGATGACAATGGTAAATTTGTTTTTATCGCACAAAAGCCTCGATTTGCAAATCAAAATTTAGGATGGATTGAGCTGGGTGAGAAAATAAAAGAAGAAAACGGTGCAGATGTCTATAGATTTCAAAGATTGAGATACAGACCAAAGCTTGAAGACGCTCAACTATTTTTCAAAAATGCTTCATTTGTGTGGAATTTAGGATATTTTGTTACAACTCCTCGAATTCTCGTCAATTTATTTGAAGAGTATGCTCCAGAAATGTATTCTCAATTGATGAAAATTCGTGACACATGGGGAACGGATGCATATGAGCAAACTCTTGAGGAAATTTATCCTACTCTTGAAAAGATCAGTTTTGATGATGCAATTCTTGTTAAAATGTCTCCTGATGACATGTATGTTATTGCAACAGATCTTGGATGGAGTGATATCGGTGCATGGGATGCATTAAAAGAGGCACTGTCAGAAGAAGTCTCTCAAAATATAACAAAAGGAAATGTTCTTTTAGAAGACACTGAGGATTCATTAGCATTTAACTATACAGAGAAGTTGGTAGTTGGTATAGATTTATCTGAGATGCTTATTATTAATACAGACGATGTCATACTTATTTGTCCAAAACAATCCGTACCCAAAATTAAAAAGCTTGTTGAGAATCTTGCGGGTACACCACATGAGCATCTCGCCTAAAACCCATGCCCTATAAAGAGATTAAAAAAAGTGAATTTTATGAACTTCTCAAACGTCTTCTCGATGTTTTTTTTGCATTAGTTCTCATTTTTATATTTTCTCCATTAATAATTATTGTTGCTGCAGCTATTAAATTAAATACACCTGGTCCCGTCTTAGCTGATACACCTGAAAGAGTAGGAAAAAATGGCAAACCATTTAAAATGTTTAAGTTTCGATCAATGATTCAAAATGCTCATACAATTTTGCGAGAAGATCCAGAATTTGCAAAGTTATATGAAATGTATAAGCAAGGTAGCTACAAATTAAAGAATGATCCCAGAATTACTATTGTAGGGAAATACATAAGAAAGTTTTCACTTGATGAGGTTCCACAACTTTTTAATATCTTAAAAGGGGATATGAGTCTTGTTGGACCTAGGGCATATTATCCTGATGAACTACGTGAGCAACAGAAAAAGTATCCAGAAACACAGGATTCGGTGAAAGTTGTATTATCAGTCAAACCAGGTCTTACCGGATATTGGCAAGTGTCTGGGCGAAGTCAGATTAATTTTGATAAACGAATTCAAATGGATGCAGAATACGTGAGAAAAAGATCAATTTTATATGATTTTATTATAATTGCGCGTACTCCTTGGGCAATGATTTCTGGCAAAGGTGCACTTTAGTAATTTGACATAAAAAACTGGTAAATGTATCATTAATGGACCTATGTCAGGATTTGAGAAGATAGATTTGATATCAAAAACAAGAAGTAGACTCCAGTCAAAGACTGATGGGGACGATATGAGTAACAAAAAACGTACAAGAAAAAGATTTCAACTTAGTAGAAAAAATTTAGGAATGATGACGGGAATATTTCTCGTTATTGCACTTCTTCTAACTTTCGGGCTTATTGTGCCTGGAATTAGTCTTGCGAAGTCAGCTCAAAAGACCTATACGCAGGCAAAAATTATGGCTGATGCTCTCAAACAGCAAAATATTGAGTTAGCATCAGTTGAACTTGAAAAAACAAAAGTTGCACTTGCAGATACACAGAAAAAAATGCGCCCACTCATTTATTTGAAATTTGTTCCACTTGCTAATTTTTACTATAACGATGCAGAACATGGATTGAATGCAGGTGCTGAAGGATTGAAAGCTGCAACAATTGTCGTCGATTCACTCAAGCCTTACGCTGATGTTCTTGGTCTCAAAGGACAGGGATCATTTGCTGGTGGATCTGCAGAGGATAGAATTAAAACAGCTGTGCTTTCCATGGGGAAAATAACTCCACGAATTGATGAGATCTCAGATAGTCTTTTAGTAGTTCGTAAAGAAGTTGATGGAATCAATCCTGATCATTATCCAGAATTTCTTTTTGGTAAAAACATAAAATCTCAAATCACACAACTTAAGCTCTTAACAGATCAAGGTGTAGAATTTGTTGATGAAGCTCGACCACTTATCAAAGTTCTCCCATCACTGCTTGGGGAAAAAGAAGAAAAAAAGTACTTAGTTATTTTTCAAAATGACAAAGAACTTCGCCCTACTGGTGGATTTATGACCGCCTATGCCATTTTTAGACTTGATAAAGGTGTAATCAAATTAGATAGATCTGATGATATTTATGTCCTCGATGACTCTATTCCAAACAAACCTAAAGCTCCAGAGCCGATTTTGAAATACTTACCGAAAGTCTCAACACTTAACTTGAGAGATTCAAATCTTTCTCCTGATTTTATTGTCTCAATGAATGAGTTTAACAAGCTTTATGATCGTGCAGGACAAAAAGTTGAGGTAGATGGCATTATTGCAATCGATACTTATGTATTAGTTGAGACAATTAAAGTGCTTGATAACCAGATTTCAGTAAATGGGCAAACATACACCACAGAGGAAGATGCTCGTTGTGATTGTCCGCAGGTTATTTATGAGCTTGAGGATAATATTTCTCGCCCAGTTAATTATGTGAGAACAGACCGTAAAGCTTTGCTTGGAGACATGTTAACTGCATTGATGAGTAAGGCCTTATCATCATCACCAAAGCAGTACTGGGGACCTCTTTTCCAGACAATGCTCAATCAGACTTACCAAAAGCATGTGCTTTTCTATCTTTATGATAAAGATGCACAGTCAGGCATTGAGGCACTTAACGCTGCAGGGAAAATACTTCCATTTGAAGGAGATTATCTTCACATCAATGATACAAATTTTGGAGGAGCAAAATCAAATCTTTTTGTCACTCAGGAAGTTGAAGTTGCATATGATGTAAAAAGCGATGGAGCGGTTCAAAAGACGATAACTGTTGATTATAAAAATACTTATCCTCCATCTGACTGTAATTTAGAGCGGGGTGGATTATGTCTTAATGCAGAACTGAGAGACTGGATTCGATTTTATGTTCCAAACGGAAGTACACTTGGCAAAAATACAGGGTCTGAAGTAAAAATGACGACAAGTGAAGATCTTGGCAAGACAGTTCTTGAAGGATTTGTTACTGTTCGCCCACTGGGAAAAACAAAGTTGACAGTGACGTATGATCTCCCATTCAAGGTTGAGGGTGGAGTACTCCCTGTACTTATACAGAAACAACCAGGAACATATGGCCCTCAATATACAATTAAGGTTAATGGAAAAACAGTTGAGAAATTTGAACTTCTCACAGATAAAGAATTAAAACTTAAAGTATAATAAAAGAGTGCGTAGCTTTAAGACCTCAGGAATTGTCATTAAAAGAAGAAACTTCAACGAATCAGATAGAATAATTACTCTCTACACAAAAGATTTTGGCAAAATTCAAGTAAAGGCTTCTGGTGTTCGCAAAATAACAAGTCGACGTTCTTCACATATTGAACAACTGAATTTTGTAGAGGTAGGTCTTTATAGAGGTGCGTCACTATATACACTTACCGAAGCACAAATGACGCTGACATATGAGAATGTTAAAGGAGATTTGAAAAAAACAGGTATAGCCTATCATATGTGTGAACTTATAGAGGGATTATGTCCAGAGAATCAGGAACAGGCACAGATATTTTCTCTTTTCAAGCAAACTTTAGACAAACTTGAAGTTTCAGATGAAAATTCACATCAAACACTTATCCATGAATTTGAAATTCGGTTATTAACATTACTTGGGTTCTGGCATGGAACAGATGAAGTATCAGAGAAGTTAAATACACATCAATTTATAGAAGAAATTCTGGAGAGAAAACTAAAAAGTCATCGAATTTTTGAACAACTTGATCATATTTCATAAGTTAGCTTCTTTTTTATCCTTATTTTTTCTGTTATTATAGGCACATGAATACTGTTTCAATGGAGACCATTCAAGCCCTCATGAAAAGACGTGGATTTGTTTACCCTGGTTCAGAAATATATGGTGGACTAGCGAATACGTACGATTATGGACCTGTTGGTACGGAGTTGCTACGAAATATAAAGAACCTTTGGTGGAAAACATTTGTCACAAAAAAAGATGATATGGTCGGACTTGATGCTAGCGTTATTTCACATCAGAGGATCTGGGAGGCATCAGGACACGTATCAGGGTTTGCAGATGCGATGATTGATTGTAAAAAATGCAAAACAAGATTACGCGCAGATCATCTAATTGAAGAATATTTAGAAAAAAACCATGAAACTGTTACCAAGATTTCATATCCTACTGTTTTCGAAGAAAATACATTTGAATCCTCTGATCAATTAAAAAATATCATAGAAAATAAGAAAGTAGAAGGTTTGTCGGTCAAACAGCTGAATTATCTTGTATCCTTTCTTAAAATCTTGTGCCCAAACTGCAAAGAAAGAGATTGGACCGAAGTAAGAACATTCAATCAACTCTTTCCTGTAAAGCTTGGAATTGTAGTGGGAGATGAGAGTCTTGCATATCTTCGAGGAGAGACCGCGCAAGGAATGTTTGTAGATTTTGAGAATATTGTTAATTCAACACGAGTGAGACTTCCATTTGGAGTTGCGCAACTTGGTAAATCATTTAGGAATGAAATTACACTTGGTAATTCTGTTTTTCGAACAATAGAGTTTGAACAGGGTGAAATTGAGTACTTTTTTAATCCCGAAAAAAATCAGTGGGAAGATCTTTTTGAAGAGTGGAAAAATATGATGATGAATTTTGTTGTAAAAACACTTGGAGTTCAAGAAGAGAATCTGCGCTGGAGGGAACATGATGACACTGAAAGGTCATTTTACAGTAAAAGAACAGTTGATCTTGAATATGAGTTTCCATTTGGTTTTAAAGAGTTGTGGGGTCTTGCATATCGGACAAATTATGATCTCGAACAACATAGAAAAACATCTGGTAAAGATATCTCTATTATTGATCCTGAGACGAATGAAAAAATTATTCCTCATGTTATTGAACCTGCTGTGGGTATTAACAGACTTTTTTTGATGACTCTTATTGATTCATACGTTGAAGAAGCTGACCGAGTTGTCCTCAAGCTTCATCCACGAATTGCTCCATATAAAGCAGCAGTCTTTCCTCTTCTTAAAAACAAACCAGAACTTGTTAGCAAGGCGAAAGAGGTTTATACACTTCTTCAAGAAAAAATTGATGGGAAAATTGTTTGGGATGATAGAGGTAATATTGGAAAAAGATATTTAAGTCAGGATGAAGTTGGAACACCTTGGTGTATAACTATTGATTTTGATTCTCTTGACGATAATACTGTGACTGTGAGAAATCGTAATACAGCCCAACAAGAACGATTGTCCATTAATGAACTTGCACAATTTATTCAAACGTCGTTATTATAAAAGTGAGTGAATAAGGAAAAAAATCCTCAAAAGTATTCTCAACTTCCCTTACCGGGTGTTCCACACTCGAGAGAGCATAAGATTCTTGGATTAACACAGTCAGAAGGCATGCGTCCTCGTAGCGGCTTCCATGTTCCCATTACAGAGACAAACGTTCTAGATGGCAATGAAGGTCTCTTTCTCACTCCTTTTGGCTCTGCATTACAACTTGTCTCAATGATTAGTGATGAAACAAGTTCTCAAAGTGATCCGGTGTCTCTCTATAGAGTAAGTCATAATAAAAGAGTCCTTGAAGCAAATCTTCATTCGTTCGGTTTTGATTCAGATCCTCAAACAATTCAGGAAGTGAAAATAAAATATTCACATATTGTTGAGAGAAGACGAGAGAATATAAGACGTACTTCAGTAAATCCTGGTTTTTACCAAAAAGGATTAATCTTCCCTGAAATTGGAGAAATTGTCACAGGTGATTTTGCTTCGGGTTCTCAAGAGGATGCTCAAAGAGGAGTTGCTGATTAGTATAGTTGACAAAGTATTGGGAGTTGGTACAATTATTTACAGATGAAAAATAAAAATGTCATGATGATCGCAGGTGGAGTTTTACTTCTTCTTGTTGTACTTGGTAGTTATTTTCTTTTTACAAATAAATCATCTTCCCCTCAAGAACCTCTTGATGAATCTCTTGAAGAAAACATAATTACACTTGATCCTGAAGAAGTTGGACTCGTACTTGAGTCAAGTGCAAATAAAAAGCAAGTTAAATTTACTTTAAGTAAGGCTGAAGGTATTACAATGATTGAGTATGAACTTTCCTATGAAGCTGATAATACCTCAAGTAGTGACGATGGTGATGGGAGTGGAAGAATTTCTCGAGGTGTCGCTGGTGAGGATGAGTTAGATGGAACAGAAACGATATATGAATCAAAATTTCTTGACCTCGGGAGTTGCTCAAGTGGAACTTGTCGATATGATACCGGTGTCTCAACGGTCAATTTACTCTTGAAGATCGTCAAAGAAGACGGTAACGTCTATCAAGTCCAGACATCTATCGACCTCTAAACTCTCTCCATTTTCTTACATTTATATCCCTACATATTGTGTCCCTTTGTTTTGAAAGTACTACATAGACTTTTCACGCCGTTGACACGGTTGTGAAAATAATGCATTATAAATGGGTAGTGATAAGTAGTGAAATGTAGTGAAGTGTGATAGGATATCAGCATAAACGCTTCACTCACGTGTGATCGTTAACAATTCAATGGTAGTGGGACAGAAAGAAGGACGTCTAACAAAAAAACGTCAGGTAGCTTTTCCTAAAAAATTTAGAGAAGACATTGGAGATGAGTTTATAGTAACGAAGGGAATGAGTGAGTACTTGTTAGTGATAGCAAAAAAGAATTGGAAAGTGCTTCTTGAAGGAACCGAAGGAAAGCCTTTTACACAGAGAGCGACAAGAGATCTGCAAAGATATCTTTTTGGAAATGCAACAGAGATTGTATTGGATAGTCAGGGAAGAATGATTATTCCAGAATACTTGGTTGCATTTGCAAAGCTGTCTCAAGAGGTTGTCTTTGTTGGAGTAGAACGATATGTAGAGATTTGGGATAAAGAGTTATTACATCATCATGAAGAAAAAGTTTCACACTCAATTGAATTATTAACAATAGATCTTAACCAATCAGATGGACATGAATAATTATCATACAAGCGTTCTTTTACAAGAAGTAATCGATAATCTTGACATAAAAAGTGGCAAAAAATACATTGATGCAACTTTGGGTGGTGGTGGTCATACGAGGGAAATACTCAAAAAGGGTGGAGATGTATTGGGAATTGACGTGGATGGAGATGCACACATTTTTGTCGAGTCTGAAAATGAAAAGAGTTCATCTCTCAAAGGGACACTGACACGAGCAGTTGGAAATTTCGAGAGAATTGATGAATTAGCAAAAGCGAATTCATATGAAAATGTCGATGGAATCGTCTTTGATCTTGGTGTTTCTGGTCATCAGTTTGACACAGCAGAGAGAGGCTTCAGTTTTAAATCTGGGCCACTTGATATGAGAATGAGTAAAGCTTTGGGAGTAACCGCAGCAGATCTCATTAACGGTTTAACCAGAAATGAACTTGTCATATTATTTGAGAAGTTCGGAGAAGAGCCTTTTGCAAAGAAGATCGCGTCTGCCATAACAGGGAGAAGACATATTCGACTTTTTCATACAACAGATGACCTTGCAGACGTTATAAAGAGAACTGTTACTCATTCAGGGGCAACTCATCCAGCTACTCGAGTTTTTCAAGCGCTGAGAATTGCCGTTAATGATGAGATGAATGTTTTAAAAAGTGCATTGCCAAAAGCTTTGGAACTTCTCAGTAGTCAAGGAAAAATTGTTGTTATCACTTTTCATTCACTCGAAGATCGAATTGTAAAAAGACAGTTCGAAGAATGGCAAGAGAAAGAATTTGGAAAAATTATAACTAAAAAACCGATTACTCCTACAAAAGAAGAATTACAAAGAAATAGTAGAAGCCGAAGTGCCAAACTTCGAGTTTTTGAAAAAAAATAACATGAAAAAACCAGTACTGCTCATTATTATTAACGGAATAATTATCATCACACTTTCACTTGTCCAAGTAGTCGTTGCCAATAGTATCTCAACGACAGGTATAGAACTTGGAAAGATGGAAAAAGAAATAGCTGTATATAAAAAGAAAAACGCTGTATTACATGAACAAGTTCTTATTTCCTCTTCCTTAACTCAAATTGCATCAAAAGCCGGGGAGATGGGATTTGAAGAGTCAAAAACTCAACTCGTTGTTGAGAGCCCACTTCCGATTGCAAAACGATGACAGACTGGAGATATCGATTTGTCTTACTCTTTTTTTCTGTACTGCTGCTTTTTGTTTCAGTCAGGCTTTTTTACTGGCAAGTAGTGAGAGCACAAGAGTTGGCGCTTCTTGGTCAATCTCAGTATGGTCAAAACGTTAAATTGCTTCCAAAAAGAGGTGAGGTAAGAACTTCAGATGGATTTCCACTTGCTTCAAATAAAGTTTCATATTTAGTATTTGCCAATCCTAAAGAAATTCTTGAAAAAGATAAAACTTCTCGATTACTTTCTCCTATTCTTAAAAAAGAAGAAGCCTCAATTTCTGCCCTTCTTGATATGAATCGATACTGGGTAGCACTTGGTAGTAAAGTGAGCTCTGTAGATAAAGATGAAATTGAGAAACTCAATTTACCAGGTATCGGGTTTGATGATCAATCAATCCGGTTTTATCCTGAGGCTTCGATTGGGGCGAAGCTTTTGGGTTTTGTAGGGAAAAATGAACTTGGTGATGATGTTGGGCAGTTTGGACTTGAAGGATACTATGATCGACAACTGAGAGGAAAAGAAGGCGTTGCCAAACAAATTCATGACGCACTTGGTAGACCAATTCTCGCCAAACTTAATAATACTTCTGGTGAGATAGATGGACGAGATCTTATTTTGCATGTTGATAGAGTTCTTCAATTTATTCTTGAGGATGAACTTAAAACAGGAGTTGAGCAGTACGGTGCAGTTGGTGGCATGGCCGCGATGATGGATCCCAAAACAGGTGGAATACTTGCGATGGCAACATTTCCTTCTTTCGATCCTGAAAAATATTATGAGCACTCATCAGAACAATTTAAAAATGGTTTTATCACTGATACCTATGAGCCAGGATCGACATTCAAACCTCTAATTATGGCAGCTGCAATCAATGAAGGAGTTGTAAAACCCGATACAGTCTGTCCTAATTGCTCAGGACCTGTTGAGATAGGTGGGTATGAGATTAAGACATGGAATGACACATATCGACAAAATCTTAATATGATTGAGGCAATTCAGTATTCAGATAATACTGGAATGGTATTTGCAGGGCAGAAATTAGGATTGGATCGTATGCTTGAGTACTTTGATAGATTTGGTTTGGGTGAAGCAACAGGTATTGATCTACAAGGTGAAGTTACCCCAACGATCAGACCTCGGAGTAATTGGTATCCAATCGACCTTGCAACCGCAAGTTTTGGTCAGGGTATTTCAGTAACTCCAATAGAACTTCTCAGTGCGTTTGCTTCACTCGCAAACAATGGCATCCGTATGGAGCCACATGTTGTTGCGTCTGTTGAGACTCCTGAGGGAGAAGTGATAGCGATTCCTCCAAAAGTTGTACAAAGAACAGTAAGTGAAAAAACTACAAAAATTATGACAGAAATTTTGGTCAATGCAGTAGAAAAAGGTGAAGCGAAATGGGCAAAACCTGAGGGGTATAGAATTGCAGGAAAAACAGGTACTGCACAAATCCCTGTTGAAGGCCATTATGATCCTAATCAGACAATTCCATCTTTTATTGGTTTTGCGCCCGCAGACAATCCAAAATTTGTCATGCTTGTTGTTCTTGATCGTCCCACTAAGTCAATATATGGATCAGAAACAGCTGCTCCTATATTTTTTAGAATTGCTCGTAAAGCACTTACGTACTATAATATTGCACCGACACAGCTTCTAAAGGATGAGGAATAATTAACGAATTGTTGCACCTGCATTTACTTCTGAGAGGGGAATTAGGGGAATTGGTTTGTCATCACCTTCAGCTGCAAGTATCATACCCTCTGAAAATTCACCCATCATTTTTCGTGGAGCGAGGTTGAGAACAAAAATAAATGATTTATTGATGAGTTCCTCTGGTTCAAACCAAGCAGCAATACCTGAAAGAATATTTTTTTTGCCTTCTTCACCAAAATCTACGGTGAGTCTTAATAATTTATCAGAACCTTCTTTTCTTTCACAAAGAGTTACTTTTCCAACACGTAAATCAAGTTTGGAAAAATCTTCAAATGTTATTTCTTCTTTCATAGGTGTATTTTACATTGGAAAGTGATCAGAGTAAAGAATTATCTCACTTCAAGCTGATCACCAATCTGAATATGCAGCTTTTCAATAGTACCTTCCTCAAGTTCAATGACATAAGGAGAGAGTGGATTCCAGAAAAAAACTGAGTTAGGTTTGAGTGATTTTTTAAGTTGTGTGACAAACATACTTTTGCTTAAAATGATAACGTCTATTGTAAATTTCATGCCAAATGTATGTATTCCATATCTTGTTTTGAAAATTATTGTCTGAGGTTTTTTTTCAAAGAGAAGTCCCTTACTTTTTTCAAAAAGAGAATGAGCAGCACGTACATCCGTCGAAATAATTGTCTTTTTTGACCTATTAAAGAGCATATACCTAGTATAGCTCACACTTCACTTTTGCTATACTGGATTTGTGACGGGAAGAACACACGATTTGGCTGCATTTACAGCATTAAATATGGTACTGGTGTCTGTTCCACTAGAAAATATGACACTTGCTACAGCATTGGTGGCTTTTACAGCTAATATGATTGGCGGACTTGCGCCTGATCTCGATCAGCCAACTGCAACTTTGTGGAGAAGACTAAGAGGTGGATCTCTCTTAGGTAAATTACTTTCTCCGCTTCTTGGTGGACATCGATTCATCTCTCACTCAGTTATAGGAATTGTTATGTTTGGCGTTATTCTCCAAATTCTTCTTGAATTACTGAGCACCGTACTCATAGTTGACATGAATGTTGTTTGGTGGGCATTTATGATTGGAGTTTTTTCTCATCTTATTATGGATACTTTCACAAGGGATGGTGTTCCATGGCTTTTTCCTATTCCAGTTCGTCTTGGTTTTCCGCCAATCCGACTACTGAGAATGAAAACAGGAGGTTTAGTAGAAAAATCATTTGTTTTTCCTGTTCTTGTTTTTATCAATGGTCTTCTCATCTATTTTTATTACGATAAAGTTTTGCTATTTTTCAAACTGTTACAATAATGAAAGGAATCTATGTGGCAAAGAATAAAAAATAAATATCATTTTATAAAAGGGCATCTAGCGAATAAGATTTATAAGAGTCCTGGTAAAAAACTTATCTGTATTGGAGTGACAGGGACAGATGGGAAAACAACAACTGCAACTATGATTTATACAGTATTAAAGAATGCTGGTTACAAGACTGCACTTATTACAACAGTATCTGCAATTATAGAAGATCACGTTTTTGACACAGGATTTCATGTCTCCACGCCCGATGCTTTTGCTCTTCAGTCATATTTAAAAAGAGCACTAGATGCGGGTGTTACGCATGTTGTTTTAGAAGTAACATCTCATTCTTTGGATCAATATAGAGTTTTGGGAATTCCGTTTAAGGTTGGCGTCCTTACTAATATCTCACGAGAGCATCTTGATTATCACAAGTCAATGGAAAATTATATGTTGGCAAAAGGGAAGCTTTTAAAAGCAGCTCAAGTAGCAATACTTAACAAAGATGATGGAAGTTATTCATTCTTTAAGGAACATATTGGTCGGAAAAAAGTTGTGACATATGCACGATCTCTCGAAGCAGATGTGACACCACAAGATATCTCCCTTCCTCAGACAATTCCTGGAGACTTTAATGTTTCCAATATGTTGGCTGCAACTGCTGCTTGTTTTGCTCTTGGTATTGATCGTGCAGTGATAGAAGCAGGTTTGAAGAGAGTTTCCCTTCCCGAAGGAAGATTTGAAGTTGTGTATGACAGTGATTTTAAAGTAATTATTGATTTTGCTCACACTCCAAATTCACTTGAGCAACTTTTGCAAACAGTGAAAAAAACAACCAAAGGAAAGATAACTCATGTTTTTGGATGTGCTGGAAAAAGAGATAGGGGTAAAAGAGGCCCGATGGGGGAAGTATCAGCACGGTATGCAGATCGTATTATCTTGACTGCTGAAGATCCTCGTGATGAAAAAATTCATGATATCAATGCTATGATCAAAAAAGGGATGAAAGGTCATACAGACATACAGGAAATTGAGTCTAGAACTGAGGCAATTTTCTATGCTATAACACATGCAGGAAAAGGTGATACTGTTTTGTTGACAGGTAAAGGACATGAAAAATCAATGAATTTTGGAAATGGCGAAACACCTTGGAATGAGCATGAAGAAGTTTATAAAATACTTAAAGAAAATGGAAAAAATTAAATCAATACATTTTGTTGGAATAAAAGGAGTTGGGTTAACTCCGCTTGCTGTTATTGCTCATGAAGCAGGACTTATCGTGACGGGGAGTGATATTGCTGAAGTATTTATTACTGATGAGGCTTTATCAAAAGTAGGAATTGTTCCATATGTTGGTTTTGATAAAGAACATGTTGGGGATGTTGATTTAATTATCACAACCGGTGCACATGGTGGACTGCAGAACCCTGAGGTTGTTGCTGCAGTGGAAAAAGGTATTCCGGTATGGACTCGTGCTGAAGCGGTAGGAAATTTCATGAAAGGCGAAATTTTTGGTAAAAAATTTAAAGGAATTTCAGTTGCTGGAACACATGGTAAAACGACAACAACAGCTATGATTGTGACTATTATGAAAAATGCAGGAATTGATCCATCATATCTTGTTGGAACAAGTGATATTGGAGGAGTAGATCTACCGGGGCATTTTGGAAAAGGACAGTATTTTATTGCAGAGGCCGATGAGTATGCTACCGAGCCTCAATCTGACCATTCAGCAGCTTTTCTCTGGCATCATCCATCTCTAGCACTTTTCACTAATATTGAACATGATCATCCTGATATTTATCCGGATCTTGAATCAGTAGAAAAAGCATTCAAATCTTTTTCAGAACAAGTAGAGGATACGCTCATCGGTTGTGGTGATGATGAGAGAGTGTATGCTGTGATGAAGTCGGGAAAGATAAAATCTGTTTCTTATGGGTTTTCTCCAAAAAATGATTATGTATTAGAAAGAGTCTCTGTCTCTGGGGACAGAACCTTTTTTCATGTGATTGGAATGGGTGTAGATTTAGGAGAGTGGAGTGTTCAAGTGATGGGAGACCATAATGCACTAAATGCTCTTGGCGCAATTGTGACGTGTATTGAAGCCGGAATGTCTCTGGAGAAGATAAAAGAAGGAATACAGCATTTTCAAGGAACAAAAAGACGTCTTGAGTATAGAGGGGTACTTACCACAGGAGCTGTTGTATATGATGATTATGCACATCATCCAACAGAGATTAAAAAAACACTTCATTCTCTCAAACAGCGGTATACGAATGAAAATATTTATTGTGTTTTCCAGCCTCATACATATTCGCGTACCAAAGCACTTTACAGTGAGTTTTTACGATGTTTTGAAGATGCTGATACCGTGATACTCACTGATATTTATGCTTCGCTTCGAGAAGGAATTGATTCAACTGTAAGTTCACAAAGATTGGGTGAAGATATATCGAGAATGAAAAAGAATGTTTTTTATATTCCCTTAAAAAGTATTGCAACATATATAAAAAATATGCGTCTTGGCTCAGAAGATGTTATCGTGTTTATGGGCGCGGGAGACGTATATAAGGAGATAGATAGCCTTGATTTTAAGTAAGTAAGGATATTTGTTATCTTCTTTATTTCAGGTATAATGCATCAAATGATTGAAGAAAAGTTTATCGTACGAGGCGGAAAAAGTTTGCAAGGAGAGGTCTCTGTAGCTGGAGCAAAAAATGTTGCACTCAAGGCTATTGTTGCTGCCTGTTTGACAACTGAGGAAGTGATATTACACAATATTCCACTAATATCTGATCTTCGTATAATGGCTGAAATCATACAAGATCTTGGAGGATCATTTGTTATTGAAGATCATACTGCACGTATTCGTGTTGAACACTTTAAGAAAAATGAGATAACACTTGATCAAGCTTCACATATACGCACATCTTCAATGTTTTTAGCTCCTCTCCTTGTGAGAGAGCACGAGGCAATTATCCCCAATCCAGGTGGATGTAGGCTGGGAGCTCGCCCTATCGATCGAACAATTGATGGACTTCGTCAAATGGGTGCAACAATTGAATATTTAAGTGATGATGGCTTCTTCCATGCAACATCTGATAAATTGCACGGAGTCAGATATCATTTTGAAAAAAATACTCATACTGGTACAGAGACAATGATCATTGCAGCAGTATGCGCAGAAGGCAAAACAGTACTCACCAATGCAGCTGAAGAGCCTGAAATTGATGAGCTAATAGATCTATTAAATGCAATGGGTGGAAAAATTAAGAGAACTGACAAAAGAGTTATTGAGATTGAAGGGGTAGAAAAACTTCATGGTGCAGAAGTCACAATAAGACCTGATAGAAATGAAGTTGTCACATTTGCAATAGCAGCAATTGTGACTAAGGGAGATGTTATTGTCTCAGGTGCGAGAAAAGAAGATTTAAGTGCGTTTCTTGAAAAATTTGAAGCTGTTGGTGGTGGTGTTGAACAGGTGAGTGCTGGACTGAGGTTTTATTTCAAAGATCAAATCCAAGCTGTTGATGTTACGACTGCTCCATACCCAGGTTTTATGACTGATTGGCAAGCTCCATGGGCCGTGATGATGACTCAGGCAGATGGAATATCAACGATTCATGAGACTGTTTTTGAAAACAAACTTCAGTATGTTGCTGATCTCAAAAAAATGGGTGCAAAGGTTGAGCTTTTTAACCCGCCTGTGGAAAATAAAGAGGATGTGTATAACTTCAATTTAGATGATGATCGTCCGGAGTATTACCATGCAGTACGAATAAAAGGTCCTAAAAAACTTCACAACGCAATTGTCACGATGCATGACATTCGAGCTGGTGCTGCAGTCGTTTTGGCAGCACTCGCAGCAAATGGCGAAACAACTATTCATGGAATTCATTTGATTGAGAGAGGCTATGAAAATTTTGAGAATCGACTAAGATCTTTGGGTGCTGATATTGAAAAAATAACTAAGTAACGATGAATACAAAATCAACTATATCAGCAGTTATTCTTGCAGCAGGTAAAGGAAAAAGAATGAACATGCAAGAATCGAACAAAGTTACCGCTCAGCTTCTCAACAAACCTATTGTCAACCACATTGTTTCTTTTATGGATGATCTCGAACTTGGAGCAATTATTGTCGTTGTCGGACATGCACAGTCTTCAGTACGAGATGCTTTGAAAGGATATCATGTTCTTTTTGCAGAGCAAACAGAACAACTCGGGACAGGACATGCTCTTACAAGTGCCCTCAGTGTTGTACCCTCAACAATTACTGACTTATTCGTGGTCTATGGTGATGACGGAGTTTTTTATACACAGAAAAATAAAGAGTTGATGGAACTTCTTTTTGAAAAACATCATCAATCAAAAGCGGCAATTACTTTTTTGACAATTGAACAGGATGATCCAACAGGGCTTGGAAGAATTGTGAGAGATAATAATGATAAAGTGATTGCAATTATTGAAGAAAAAGATGCAACTGAAGAACAGAAAAAAATTACTGAGATAAATCCAGGATGTTTTCTCTTTAATGTCGATTTCGTTAAAAAATATCTTTCAAAAGTTGAGAAGAGTCCAGTGACTGGGGAGTATTACCTCACAAGTTTGATCGATATCGCGTTTGAAAATAATGAACTCGTTGAAACAGTTAAAGGTGGTAAAATTGCTTGGCGTGGAGTTAATACACCAGAAGAGCTAGAAAAGGCACAAGAAATGATGAGGTCAATGTAAGATGAGTTATATTATTGAAGAAGCAGTTATTCATTCAGAAGGAATTCACTCAGCTGTCGTTTCATTGACCAAACAGCTTGATGCACATGCATCAGAGATATATCCGGAAGACCTCAAAGATATTATCTCATCTCCAACCACATATCTTTTTTTGGCAAAAGATACTGAAAAAGCTGAGATTATTGGAATGATTACACTAGTAACGTATAGAATTCCTTATAAGAAAAAAGGGGTTTTGGAAGATCTCGTTGTTGATGAGCATCATCGTGGAAAAGGACTCGGAGAAGCACTTGTTAAAAAAGCTCTTGAGAAAGCAAAGGAGTTACAGATCACAACTGTCGATCTGACTTCACGACCTGATCGCGAAGGGGCAAATAGACTTTATCAAAAAATGGGTTTTGAAAAAAGAGAGACAAATGTCTATAGAGTGCACTTAACTAATTAATGAATTCCCCTCAAACACTTATTCTTCTTGATATTGATCACACACTTTTTGATGCAACTGAGTATAGAAAAAGAGTTTTTTCTGAGCTCATTGAGTATCTTCTTCCACATCAAAGTGAGAATGGAATTGAAATTGCAGAAAATATTTACAAAAATCTCAGAGAAAAAGGATATTTCAAAATCTCGTTATTTCTTTCAGAGTTAAGTGAGAGTTTGGGAATAAAAACTGATGAAGATCTTTCATATTTCTTTTTTTCAAAGGAAAGTATCAAACAAGCGCTTTTTATTGATGTCTTACCAACCCTGACGACACTGTGTTCAAATAAAGATATAACTCTAGGTATTTTTTCTGGAGGTCAAGAAGATATGCAGAGAAAAAAAATTGAGGCTATCAAACATCTTCTTGAAGACAAGCATATTCATATCAATGAAGTGAATAAATTTGATGATATTCCAGAGCTTGCACAAAAATATAAAGATAAACGTTTGATTGTTGTCGATGATATTCCAGAAATTCTCGATATATTCAAAAAAAATAATGAGAATGTTATTACTGTTTACATAGATAGACATCAAAGAAATGAAAAATCAGCATTAAAACCTGATTACCATATTGATAATTTAGAGAATTTGATTACAATCAGTGAATAATGTGTGGAATATTTGCATATACTGGAAAAAATAAAGATGCTTCTCATCTTGTTCTCAAAGGATTAAAAAAATTAGAGTATCGAGGGTATGATTCATGGGGAATAGCTGCTCTTAAAAATGATGCGCTTCTTGTCGAAAAACATACAGGGAAAATAAAAGACGCACAGATATCTCTTCCTACTTCAAAAATAGCAATTGGACATACTCGTTGGGCGACACATGGTGGTGTCACTGTTGCTAATGCTCATCCGCATTTTGATTGTCAGAAAAAAATTGTTCTTTTACATAATGGAATTGTTGAGAACTTTGAAGACATAAAACACTCACTTGATGTTGATCATAATTTTAAATCTCAGACAGATACAGAAGTGATTGTTCATTTGATTGAAGAAAATATGCATACGATGAAATTTTCAGATGCTGTGAGATATGCTTTTCTCAAATTAAAAGGACTTAATGCAATTGTAGTTCTTGAGAAAGAGTCTGGTGACATTATTGCGTGTAAAAATGGATCGCCACTTGTTGTAGGTATTGGAGAAGATGAGTTGTATTTGGCTTCAGATCCGACAGGGATAATTGAGTATACAAAGAGATTGGTTTTTCTTAAAGATCAAGAAATGGTTATTTTAAATGAAACATGCGAACTGTACTCAATTCAAACAGGTAAAAAAATATCATTTCAGCCTGAAGTTGTTGACTGGGAAGTGACAACGTCATCACTTGGAAAATTTCCTCATTATATGATCAAAGAGATTTTTGATCAGGAGAGTATTATAAAAAACATGAGCAAAACACTTTCCAGTGAAGTTAAAGATGTCGCACAAAGTATTCAAAAAGCACAGGGGACATTTTTCATTGGTGCGGGTACTGCATATCATGCATGTCTCATGGGAACATATCTTTTTTCAACAATAGCTGGAAAACACGTCAATACTGCTGTTGCTTCTGAATTTAATTATCTTGAAGACTTTTTGACAAATAGAAGTCTTATTATTGCTCTTTCACAATCAGGTGAAACAATCGATGTCATTGAACCACTTCAACGAGCACAGAAAAGAGGAACAGGAATAATAGGTATAGTAAATTCTTTAGGCTCTACAATTTATAGAATGTCAGACAAGAAAATTCTTCTTTCTGCGGGTCCAGAACTTGCCGTCGCATCGACCAAAGCATATACAGCAAAAGTAAGTATGCTTCTTCTTCTCGCAGGAATAATGAGCAACAAATTGTCTCAGATTCAAACATCTCTTTTGCATGCATCTGATGAAGTAAAAAGACTTCTTGAACCATCATCTCTGAAAGATATTAAAAAAATTGCGAAGATGCTTTCACATGCCGAACATATCTATACCATAGGTCGAGGACTTTCTTATCCAACAGCTCTAGAAGCAGCATTGAAAATTAAAGAGGTTAGCTATATTCATACTGAGGGACTCGCTGGTGGGGAATTAAAACATGGCACAATTGCACTTATTTCAAAAGGAATTCCATGTATCGTTTTTGCTCCTGAGGATGAAACATATGAAGCAATTATTTCAAATGCAACTGAAATAAAGGCACGAGGTGGAGTAATAATTGGTGTAAGCTCGCGAAGAAGCTCTGTTTTTGATTATTATATTGAAGTAAAAGACTGTAAGGAAGCATCTGCAATCTCCCATATCATTCCAGCACAATTGATTGCTTATTATCTTGCGGTTGAGAAAAATTTAGACCCAGACAAGCCTCGAAATTTGGCAAAGAGCGTGACTGTAAAATAATTTATTAGATTCCATTTGATCCTCACAACCAACCAGAGTATAATAAGAGGATGGCGATGTTACTTGGTCTCACAATCTTTTCGTTTTTCTTTACGATTATTCTTCTTATTCCTTTTATTGATTTCCTTTACAAAATAAAACTCCGTAGACAACATCAAGTGACAAAAGACATGTTCAATCAGCACACACCACTCTTTGATAAATTTCATACATGGAAAGTTGGTACACCAATTGGCGGCGGTATTCTTATTATCTTCCTTACCTCAATCATTACTATGTGGGCATATGGAATTCTATCTATTCCAGTCAAACCCTGGGAGCTTTTTGTTATCTTCTTCTCTTTCATCAGTTTTGGTCTTCTCGGTCTTTATGACGATGCAAAAAAACTAACTGTCGTTAAAGCTGAAAGCTTTTTTGGATTGAGATTTAGGCATAAATTTATTATTCAGTGGATCTTAGCACTGGTTATTGCTACTGTTTTTTACACGGAACTTGGGTATTCTTTCCTCTATATTCATGGGATAGGACTTATTAGTATTGGAGCTCTTTTTATTCCATTTGCTGCATTTGTTATTGTTTCATTCGTCAATGCAGTCAACATTGCAGATGGACTTGATGGTCTCGCAGGTGGTCTCTTGGTTATCTGTCTCGTCGCATTTCTTGCAATCAATTCTCAGCAAATTGATCGATCACTTGGAGTCTTTATCTCAGTCCTTCTTGGATCAGTACTCGCCTTTTTATATTTCAATATTTATAAAGCTCGTATTTGGTTGGGTGATGTCGGAGCACTCTCTCTTGGCGCAGCGCTTGCAGTTATTGGTCTTCTTACTGGTAAAACTCTCACTCTTGCGATCATCGGAGGTGTCTTTGTTATCGAGATCGGATCTTCACTTCTTCAAATTTTGAGTAAAAAATATCTTCATAAAAGAATTCTTCCAGCAGCACCTTTTCATCTTTATCTTCAACATCGTGGATGGGAAGAACCAAAAATTGTGATGAGAGCATGGCTTATCGGTATGCTTTTTGGAATTCTTGGAGTATATTTAGCTTTTCTAACCTAACTGATGAGAACTGCTGCCCCATCAAAAAAACCTGATTTTATTCTACTTTTTGCTACACTTTCACTCGTTATTTTTGGACTATTCATGATCTATAATGCGTCCTCTGTTATTGCTTTTCGAGATTTTGCAGATAAGTACTACTATATAAAAGAACAGTCATTTAATGCAGTCCTTGGACTTATCGCGCTTATTTTCTTTTACTTTTTCGATTACAAAAGACTCTATACGCTTGCTCTTCCTATCCTATGTATGGCTATACTCCTGCTTATAGCAGTATTTCTTCCTGGAGTGGGAGTCTATGCTCTTGGAGCGCATAGGTGGGTCAATGTTGGATTTACTGTTATCCAACCAGCTGAATTTGTCAAATTAAGTCTCGCTATTTATTTGTCTGCATGGTTTTCTACAAAAGAGAGAGGTAGATTTTTTGCCTTCAGTCTTCTTTTGGGACTAGTGCTTTTTCTGGTGATGCTACAACCAGACATGGGAACTGCATCAATTATCCTTTTTGAAGCAATAGTACTTTATTTTCTTTCAGGTGCTAGTCTTTCACATTTTATGTTGATGATCCCTGCAGTGGGTGTCTTGGGAGCTCTTTTGATCCTTCTTGCACCTTATAGACTCGCGCGACTCACAGCCTTTCTCAAGACAGGTGACGGTTTTGAGAACACTTCTTATCACGTCAAACAAATTCTTATAGCACTTGGTTCGGGTGGGCTCTTTGGAGTTGGCGCGGGGAACTCGTTACAAAAATATGCATATTTACCTGAGAATGTGACTGACTCAATCTTTGCAATTATTGCGGAAGAGTTTGGATTTTTGGGATCAATTGTTTTTATACTTGTTATCTTTGTTGTGGTTTGGAGAGGGTTTTATATTTCAGCGCATGCAAAAGATGCTTTTGGAAAGTTACTTGCAGCAGGAATAATTTCATTTCTTGGAGTTCAAGCAGCAATCAATCTCGCAGCGATGACAGCTCTCATTCCATTGACGGGTGTGCCGCTTCCATTTATCTCTTATGGAGGGTCAGCACTGCTTGTGGATCTGGCTGCGATCGGTATTCTTCTCAATATTTCCAAACAGTCACATGTGAGATAAAAAGAGTATAATAAAGTCATGAAAATTGCTATTGTAGGTGGTCACCTTTCTCCCTCTCTTGCTGTTATTGACGCACTTCCAAAAGAGGCAGAGATCATCTTTATTGGAAGAAAAAACACCTTCGAGGGAGATTCTGCTGTGAGTCTTGAGTACAAAGTCATTACAGAGAGGGGAATACCATTTTATTCTTTAAAGACAGGAAGACTTCAAAGATCATTTACCAAACATACATTTCCCTCACTTTTCAAATTGCCACAAGGTTATGTTGAGGCAGTCAAGATTTTGAGAAGTGAGAAAGTTTCATGTGTCGTCTCTTTTGGAGGATATATTTCACTTCCCGTTGCCTTTGCAGCTCGTACTCTATCAATTCCTCTTATTATTCATGAACAAACAATGCAGGCTGGTATGGCAAATAAAATTATTGGAAAGTTTGCACAAACAATCTGTCTCTCTTGGGAAAGTTCAC
>JAUPUR010000037.1 GCA_030917445.1 Patescibacteria group bacterium
CAAAAAACAGATCTGACATTTGCAAATGGATTACGTTCTATTCTTCGTCAGGACCCTAATATCGTTTTTGTAGGAGAAATTCGTGATAATGAAACTGCTGGAATAGCTGTTAATGCTGCTTTGACGGGTCATCTTGTTGTCTCAACACTTCATACAAATGATGCTGCAACGTCACTTCCACGACTTATTGATATGGATGTCGAACCATTTCTCGTTGCTTCGACAGTGAATGTGATTATTGCACAGAGGTTGATGAGAAAAATTTGTGATATGTGTAAAGGTTCGGTCATGATGATGCGAACTGAACTTGCGAAAAATATTCCAGAAGATGCAATCGTACGCAATTTTGCTGATGCGGGAGAACTTCGTGTATATAAAGGAAAAGGATGCAAAATTTGTCATGGAACTGGATATAAGGGACGAGTGGGTGCATTTGAGGTTCTTGAAGTTACTCCTGCAGTTAAAAAATTGATTACAGGTAGAAGTGACTCTGATGTCATTCTAAAACAAGCAATCAACGATGGTATGACTACAATGTTAGATGATGGCCTGCAAAAAGTAGCAAAGGGAGTTACCACACTTGAAGAAGTACTGAGAGTGACAAAGGTTGAGTCAATTTAATATGAACACAAAAAGAATTATATTATCTGGAAATGACAAATTGACCTTGATGAGTAACATGTCTACGATGCTCCAGGCTGGAATTCCCATTCTTGAAATAGTTGATTCTCTACTTGAAAGTTCAAAAGGCTCACAAAGAAAAATTTTAGAAACAATGAAAGCAGATCTCAATGAGGGTAAGCATATTTATAGTAGTTTGGAGAAGTTTCCCAGAGCATTTGATAAAGTAACTGTCAATATTATTAAAGCTTCGGAAGAAGCAGGGACACTTGATGTCGTACTTAATGATGTGAAAGAAAATATCAAGAAAGATATGGAGTTTTCTGACAAAGTACGAGCTGCATTGATGTACCCAATTTTTATTGTTTTTGTCTTTATTGCTGTACTTGTGATGATACTTGTCGTTGTTGTACCGAAAATTGCAACAGTTTTTACACGTTTAAATGTCGAGTTACCCCTTCCAACTCAGATCATGATAGGTTTATCTCAATTTATTACCTCGTATACAGTTCCGTTGATAATTTTCTTGGTTCTTTTTGCAGTTGGAGTTGCATATTTGTATAAGATGCAAAAGCAAATTTTTTTAAGTATACTTTTTTCTCTTCCACTTGTTTCAGAACTTGCAAAGCAAATTGACTTAACAAGATTTTCACACAGTCTTTATTTGCTCTTAAATGCTGGAATTCCAATTGTATCTGCACTTGAGCTATCAGTATCAGTTGTCAAGAAAAGGGATATTAGTGATGCAATTAAGAAAGCTCTTGAAGTTGTTTCATCAGGTAAAAAATTATCAGATGGATTTAAAGAAAATAAGCATGTCTTTCCAGGCATTATGATCAAAATTACTGAAGCAGGAGAGAAAACAGGATCGCTTGAAAAGTCGATGGCAGATACTTCTGAATTTCTTGATTATCAAGTTTCCAAAACACTCAAGACTCTCACTGCTCTTCTTGAACCAGTTATGCTTGTAGGTGTGGGTGTACTTATCGGAGGTATGATGCTTGCAATAATTGCTCCTATTTATAATCTCATTGGACAAGTAGGAAATAGGTAATATGAAAAAAAAGTTATCTCAAGGTTTTACTTTTGTTGAACTACTCCTTGTCATGAGTGTCATTGCAATTTTGACAACTTTTGTTTCACTTGCACTTGTCAATAGTCGTGCTTCTACTTCTCTTGAGACTGTCAGTAGTACATTTATGGCAGACTTTAAAAATCAACAAGTAAAGGCAATGTCAGGTGATACAGAAGGAAGGGGGATGCCAGATCACTATGGAATTTATTTTGATAGTGATGCCTACATACTTTTCCATGGCTCCTCATACAATTCGTCGGATGATGATAATTTTTCTGTCCCGATGGATAACTCAGTCACTATCTCTACAACATTTGCAAATGATACAGTTCATTTCGCAACACAAAGTGGTGAGATAACTGGGTTTAGTGAAGGTCAAAACACAGTTACATTTTCAGATGCGTCAGTCACAAAATCTAAGACTTTTATAGTGAACAAATATGGTGTTTTTAGTGAAGAAAATTAAAAATCATATGAAGGGATCACTTCTTCTCGAGCTACTTATTGCAGTTGGTGTTTTTGCTATTGTTTTGCCACCACTTATTATGGGGTTTATCTCAGCAGGAGGAGGGAAGGCTCAGCAAAACAGGCGAATTGAGGCAATTGCGCTTCTTCGTGAAACAGAGGAAGCTGTAAGAAGTGTAAGAGAGAAAGGGTGGAGTTCTTTTGCAACGAATGGCACCTATCATCCTATTGTTTCATCAACAGAGTGGAGTCTTGTTGCAGGTACAGAAAACGTTAATGGTTTGACACGCTCGTTGGAGATTTCAAGTGTTAGTAGAGATAGCAATGGAGTTGTCGTAACTTCGGGTGGAACAATTGATCCTTCTACGAAAAAAGTAGATATTACAATTTCATGGGGTCTTCCTTTTCTTTCTGAAGTAACCTCAACAATGTATGTCACTCGCTATGTTGGGAATAATGCAAATAGTCAAACTTCCCAAGCAGATTTTAATTTAGGAAATCCACAGAATACTCAGGTGAGTAATACAAGTGGTGGAGAGGTAAAACTTGCGTTTAATACGAAAGGAAAATGGTGTGAGCCTAATTTGTCTATTGCATCGGTTGATCTGCCTGGAACACCAAACTCAGTGTGGGGGTCTGAGGGAAATATTTATGTATCTTCTCAGCAAACAACTAATTCTTTTATGCATGTAGAAGTGAGTAATACAGACCCACCAACATCTTCATTTCAGGGTAAGTTGACTGGTTATGAAGGTTTTGATGTATTTGGGGATGGAAGTTATGGTTATATTGCGACGTCAAACAATACGAAAGAAGTGGTTATCATAAATTTGAATCAGTACTCAGATCCCGGAAATCAGATTTATCAGGAAGCAGGATACTTTAATACGGTAACAAACACTGGAAGTTCGGTTTCTACAGATGCAAACGCAATCTTTGTTATGAACAATAGAGGGTATGTCACTGCTGATAATTATCTATATGTATTTGATCTCTCAAGTAAATCAGGATCCCGTCCACGCATCGGAAATCGGATTTCATTTGCAAATACCGGAGATACTGCTGGACAAATTTATGGACGAGTTGTTGGTAGCACGACATACATTTTTATTGCAGTACAAGGTAGTACTGTAGAAGAATTAAAAGTACTCAATGTAACCAATCATAATCAATCATCGCAGTGGAGAGTCGTAGGTGATATAAATATCGAGCCAAATAACTGTAGTAGTCTTGAGTCAGGAAAAGCAGTGTATGTCAATCCTGATGGAACACGAGCATTTATTTCTTCCACAAATGATGTTAATTTTAAAGAGTTTTTTACGATCAACACGTCAAATAAATCAAATCCATCACTTGTTGGCGGGCTTGCTACAAATCCTCCCTGTACTAATGGAGGAGGGTATGAGGCAGGGGGTATGGACCCTGAACAATCAGTTGTTGTTTCACTTCTGGAAAATAGAGCAATTGTTGTGGGACTAGATAATCCAAATGACGCTATCAATTCAAAAGAATATCAAGTACTTGACCTTACCAATGAAGCAAATCCGACATACTGTGGAGGTCTAGATATTGATGCTGGAATAATAGGCATTACATCAGTAAAAGAGGCAGATGGTGATGCTTTTTCGTATATCATCACCAATGATGCTTCAAATGAACTCAAAATTATTCAGGGAGGCCCTGATGGAACATACCTTGAGGAAGGGGTGTATGACTCAGTTGAGACAGATTTAGGATCTGAGGCGGCATTGAATCGGCTTAATGTTACATCAACGGTGCCAGTTGCTACCACCCTTACTTTTCAAATTGCAGGAGCAGATCAAGTAAATGGATCGTGTGTCAATGCATCTTATACATATGTTGGTCCAGATGGGACAAATTCAACGTTTTATCCATCTACGGGAGGAGTAATTCCTTTCAATGATGATGGATCTGGCTTTGAGAATCCTGCACGATGTGTCAAATATCGAGCGTATTTATCAACAACTAATTACAATCTTTCTCCAGAAGTTCTTGATGTATCACTCAATTACTCACCATGATAAAAGGATTATTCATTTTAAAAAAAATACAGAAAGGATTTACTCTTATAGAACTTATTTTATATATGGGTCTTCTGAGTGTCCTTCTTCTTGTACTTTCACAAGTATTCACGACTGTACTTGAAGGACAAATTAACGCAGAGGCAACATCATCAGTTGCACAAGATGGAAGGTATATATACTCTCGATTTATTCATGATGTACATAATGCAGATAGTGTTGCTACGCCATCTGCACTAGGTGAAATATCAGAGTCGCTTGTACTATCAAGTAATACGCTTGTTTACACATATTTTTTAAATAATGGAAATCTTTATATTTCAGATCCAACAGGTACACACCAATTAAATAGTTTTAACACAACTATATCTGATCTTGTTTTTCAGAGAATTGGAAATGTAGCAGGGAAACATACGTTTCAAATTCATTTTACAGTCACAAGTAAGGGGGAGTTGAGAGGGAATAACGAGATTAAAATATTTCAAACAACTGCAGGGTTAAGATGAGAAAATCTAATAATTATTCAGGTCAAACACTTGTACTTTTACTTGTTTTTGTTGTTATTGCGATGTTGATCACAACAGCTGTTTTGACTATGACGACAATTAATTCAGGAGCAACTGACAAAGTATATCAAGGCACGACAGCACTTGATATTGCAGAAAGTGGAGCAGAAACTGCTATGATAAAAATAATTAGAGATCCAAGTTACTCTGGAGAAACAGTAGCAATTGGCAATGGTGAAGCAGTCATCACTGTTACTGGTAGCAATCCTAAAATAATAACATCGAAAGGTGATTTAAATAATTTTTCTCGAAGAGTTGAGGTCACAGTAGACTTTACAAATAATATTGCGACAGTAACCTCATGGAAGGAAATTCAATGAAAAAAGAACAAAATGAAAAACAGTCAAGAAAATTATCAGGAGTATTTTATCTTGGTCGATATCAGGGAATATATTATGTTCCTGAAAGAAATCAAGTTTTTCAGTTTGTTTTTCCCACAGATATAGTTTCTGATCTTGAAGTTGTACGTCCTGATTTGCTTGCTTCTTCATTGAAAGATTTTCTCTTAAAAAATCAAATCGAACCACGATCATTCTCACTCCTTCTTGCAGATGAAGTCGTCTTTGCAAAAACAGTGACTCAGCCAGATATCAAGATTAGAGAAGAAGAGATCACAGCATTTATTGATACAGTTCCTTTTGAAGAACCATCAGTTGTGAGGATTGCAACTGAGACACATATTCTTGTAGCAGTTGTTAACAGAGAATATATTATGGCATTTAAGTCAGCGTTCGCTTCGTCTGGACATATACTCGAGATTGCGATTCCTGCTTTTCTGTTGTCAAAATTTGTTGATTTTAAAAAATCTCAAGACGCTTCATCATTTTCAGTTGCTCTCAAACATAGCGATGAGTTCAAATCATACAATCTTAATCAAGAAGATCTCATTATAAATCCATCTGAAAAGCCTTTGATATCAAAAGAAGTTCCAAAAGATAAAAAAAGACTTTTTATCTTAGGTGGCGTTTTTGTAGTACTCATAATTGTGTTAGGTATTGTGATTTATATGTCGATGCAACCAATTGCTACAGCACCACTCACCCAAAAACCTGCACCAGTTGTGGCACAGGTGGAAGTTATACAACCGGTTCAGCTTACAGGAGTCGTATTATTTGCAAGTAGTACGGCAAGTAAAGCCGCAATACTTGAATCACGCTTAAAAGCCGCAGGAGTATCAACTGTTGAGCTATCTCAAACTCAGAGTATAACTGCGACAAATTCGAGCGTCCTTTTCGCACCAACAGTGACACAAGAACAAAGACTGAAAATTCTTACAGAAATTAATGCGATTGATGAAACCATAGAAGCATATGAAGATAATGAAATTACAGAGGATATTGTTATTACTATTGTGCGGTAATTACTTTTTCTTTTTAGAAGATTTTTTACTAGACTTTGCTTCTGGGTGTGGCTTGCTTACAAAATAAAGGAGTGAGAGAAGAAGAGCAGATCCGATAGTTGCAAGTATCATATAGATTTGAAATTGATCATTTTCAAGAATAGTATTTTGATTATTTTGAAATATAAGAAGCATTGAGAGTGAGAGCATGAGGATAAGAAAAGAAGCAAACAATTTGAGAGCAGATGAATTTTTCTGATGCATACAATATTATAAGTGTATGGCAATTCCTCATGTCAAGCTCTACTTTTTTGTAAAAAATAACAGAATGGTTTCTTACACAATGCCACTTGACAGCATATCTTAGACTGTGACAATAATTGATTAGATCCAAAAAGATCTGACCAAAATGACAACTGCTCAAATAACAAAATCACACAAAGGTTTTACACTTATTGAACTTCTTGTAGTTATCGGAATTCTAGCAACTCTTCTTGCTATTACACTTATTGCTATCAATCCAGCTCGTCAGTTTGCTCAAGCAAACAACACTAAAAGACGATCTGACGTTCTTCAACTATTAAATGCAGTTCATCAATATGCAGCTGAAAATCAAGGACAATTCCCAACAGGATTGACAGCAAGCGCAGCAGCTGCACCGATTGCTGATACAGGAACTGACATTTGTACTGCAATCATGCCAACATATATCTCAGCTCTTCCAACAGATCCATCACTAAATACCAATCCTGTAACAGATTGTGCTACTTATGACACTGGGTACACAGTAGCTCGAGATGCACAAGGAAGAATCACAGTTGCAGCTCCATCAGCTGAGCTTGGACAAACAATTTCAGTTGTTAGATAAGTATGAAAAATATGAAAACATTCAACAAAGGATTTACACTTATAGAGTTACTTGTTGTAATTGGAATACTTGCAACTCTCCTTGCTATTACACTTATCGCTATCAATCCAGCTCGACAATTTGCTCAGGCGAATAATACAAAGAGACGATCTGATGTTCTTCAATTACTTAATGCTGTACATCAATATGCAGCTGACAATCAAGGACAATTTCCAACAGGTTTGACAGCAAGCGCAGCAGCTGCACCGATTGCTAATACTGGAACTGATGTCTGTACAGCAATTATGCCAACATACATTTCGGCTCTTCCAACAGATCCATCATTAAATACAAATCCTGTTACTGACTGTGGAACATATGATACAGGTTATACTGTTTCTCGAGATGCACAAGGAAGAATCACCGTTGCAGCTCCATCAGCTGAGCTTGGACAGAACATCTCAGTTGTCCGCTAGTACTCCCTCTGATATACTTTTTCTATGACAATTCTTTTAGTTGAAGACGATCTTTTTTTGCGTGAAGTATTTGCTGAATCATTAAAAGATGATGGAATTACTGTTTTCGCAGCAGAAGATGGTGCTACGGCATTGGATTTTTTGCAAAAAGCTACGTTTGATCTTGTTCTCATGGATGTTTTTCTCCCGGATATGACAGGAATTGATGTTGCAGAGAAAGTTAAAAATTCTCAAAATGCCAATGCAAATAAAATTTTCTTTTTAACGAATTCTGACGATCCTAAAATAATTTTGCAGATTCAGTCTCTTGGATATTCATATGCTATAAAAAGTGATATGACTCCAGATCAGCTAGGAGAAAAAGTAAAAACACTTATTGAACAAATTAAGCTGTAAGCTCTTTTTTAAACCAATCCACCCAGGGATTGACTGAAGGGTCTTGGTCAAGTCTTAGTGCAAGAAAGAGTGTCAGATAACTTCCATACACTAGTACCTCAAGAAAGTCATCATAGACTGTCTGTCCAGAAGCAGTAAAGACAAGATTGTTTCTTTTATTTTCCTCAATCACGGTTTGAGTAAGACTTGTTCTTTTATGATTTTTTGGGGAATAAATTGGAGAATTGAGAGTTAAAAAGTAAAGGTCGTTACTCGTTGGAAAGGAAAGACCTTCCATAAGATGGTGATTAAGATCAGGAATGAGATAAAAAGCTGAAAATGTTTTACTTGTTTCATTAAATTGATTTCTTAGAATTTGAGCGTTCCCTGAGAGATGTTCGGATGCAATAACAACAGGAATTTTATTCTCAAAAAGTTCAAAATCTATAAGTGCTTTTTGTCGAAGCTCTTCTTTTTTTTCTTCTAGTCTTGTGAGTGCATTTGATAACTCTTTTTCTTCAAGGGTGATAATTCCTACTTTATTGAGTAGCCCTAGTAGTCCAAGTACAGTATACCCATTACCAAGTCTAGGGACGCCAGATGAGTTGAGTAAACCTGTGAAAATATATGCTGGTACATTGTTCACACTTGCAAAGTGAGCAAGCTGTTTACCTTGGGTCAGAATAAGCATCTGACAGTTTTTAGCTTTTGCTTCCTCAGCACATGAAAGCACCTCTTCTGTTGAACCAGAATAAGACGTGAGAACAACAAGAGTCTCTTCATTTGAGTAAGCAGGTATATGGTAGTCTGTGACTATCTCAGATGGATATGAAAACTCTCTCCCCATGAGTGATTTTGCTACTAAAGCTCCATTAATTGAGGCTCCCATTCCACAAAAAACAATATTCTTTATTTTTTCAATATTAAGACTAACTGAAAGATCATTTACTTCACTCCAGGCTGCTTTACACTGAGCGACGAGCTCCTCTGTTGAAGCATAAGTATTCTTGGGATCAATTGAGGCAATCAGTGTTGTATCGGTGACGTTTTGCATTACAATGACTTTCTTTCGTTTGATCTCATCTCTTCAGTTTCATCAGGTCTTTTATAATCATCTTCAAGCCGAAACGTTGTTCCAATCTCTGGAGTAGAGACTTCAAAAATATCACAGTCGGTAAGACCAATGAGTCGGTGTCTTTGACCAACCATTGATGTAAAACCTTGATCAGGGAGTAGTTCTGTCTCAATCAGTTCTCCAGCATCGTTATCCCACATGACCTTCGCTTTACCTGATTTAAGTATCCAACTCTCAACTTTTTTATCATGAACTTGAAGACTGAGTCTTTTTCCTTCATCAACATGAATGATTTTTCCAGTATAGGGGAGATGAGGAGGAGTGAAGATGATTTCGTATCCCCATGGTTTTTCTACTTTAATATTGAATGGTTCGTTGGAAAAATTGTCTTTTTTAAATTGCTTATAATCAGTCATCGTTTAAACTATATCACTATTATCTTTTTAAATAAAGTTTTGTTTTTTCTTCAGTAAGCAGTGATTGTGTTGATGCGACAAAGTTATATCGAGATTCCTTATTAAAATCAAAAATGAGTGGGTCTCCAAATTCATCAGTAACATCGATTCCTGCTTCTTGCATTAAAAGCGATTCAGGAGCAATGTCCCAGAGCGCTTGATTGAACTTAATAAGACACTCAATTTTTCCACTTGCCATATGGGTACTTTCTACAGCAACACTGAGTGCAACTCTAATTGGATAGTTTTGAATTATTGTTTCAAAGTATTCTTTATACTTTTCACTCTTAATGCTTGACCCATGTAAAGAAAAAAGCGCTTCATTCAGGTGTGTAACTTTACTTGATGAAATGCGCTTGTCTTGCAGTGTAGCACCTTCATTTTTATATGCAGAAAATAATTGTTGAGACGTAGGAAGATAAATAAGACTAAAGATAATTTCTTTTTCCACTTTTAAGGCAATTGCCATTCCAAATTCAGGAAGACTTCTCGCAAACGCAGCTGTTCCATCTATAGGATCAACTATCCAAGAAATAGATTTTTCATTTACATCTGATTCTTCTCCAATAAATCCATATTGAGGGTAAGTATGATCGAAAGCACTTCTTATATATGACTCAGTTTCTTTATCTGCAATAGTGACGATGGAGTTATCTCGTTTTTTTTCAATTTCAAAGTGAGTATTAAAGTACTTAAGGGGAATATTGCTTGCTTCTACAATTACTTTTTTTGCAAGCTCAAATTCTTGATGAAAATCTTTTTGCATACTGACGTTAAAAGACGTTCACATTGATTGTTGAGAGAATCATTTCAAATTTTCGCGCAATATCTTGTTCGATTTCTTCTGCTTCTTTACTAATCTGTTCTTTTGATTTTTCTTGTAATTTACCTTTTATAGCAGTGTAATATTTCATTTTTGGTTCTGTACCAGATGGTCGAGCATGAACAACATTTCTTTCATCGTCACTAAAGAAAAATGATAACATATCTCCTTTGTCCCAAGGTCGTGTTTCAATAAGCTCGCCAGTTTGACCATCACGAAGTTCACCTGTGAGCCTATCAAGAACTCTGACAACTTTTCGTCCCGCTATTTCTTTTGGAAGATCATCTCTAAGCTTTTTCATGGCTAAATTCATTTGATCTAGTGCACCAAACCCTTCGATAAGTTTGTAGTAAAGTCTTTCAGCGTAATAGCCATATTTTTCATAGATAGTTTCAAGAAGGTCCAAAGGCGTAATATTGTTATCTTTACAATAGACAGCCATTTGAGCAGCAATTATTGCAGGTGTTTCTGCACCTTTATCTCTATAGGCATTACCATAAAGATACCCTACACTCTCTTCTGCTGCAAAAACAAAATTCTTGCTTGGATCGAGGTGTTCAATGCGGTCTCCAATGAACTTAAAACCAACAAGAAGGTCGCCAATTACCTCAAATCCAAAACTTTCACCTATGTCTCTAAAGAGATCTGTAGTAACAGATGTTTTAATCATGACAGGATTTGTTGGGAGTTTGCCTGATTTTGTCAGTGTGTCAG
>JAUPUR010000038.1 GCA_030917445.1 Patescibacteria group bacterium
CTTCTTATACCAGGTGGTCTTCCTGGACTTCTTCCATATATTATTCTCTGGATTGCAATACCTTCTGAAAAATAATAAATACCCTGTGCTAGAATTAACCCATGAATCTCGCATATAAGCTTCGACCGATTAATCTTATGGAATATGTTGGTCAAGACGAAATTATCGGTGAGGGTAAGGTTATTAGGAGAATGATAGAATCAGACTCACTCTTTTCTATGATTTTGTGGGGGCCTCCGGGAAGTGGAAAGACAACACTTGCTTCTATTATCGCTCATGAAACACATTCAGACTTTCATATTTTATCTGCAGTGACGACAGGTAAAGATGATCTACTTAAAATTGTCAAAATTGCAAAAGATAATCAGGATAAAAGTGTAAAAACAGTTCTTTTTATTGATGAAATTCACCGCTGGAATAAAGCTCAACAAGATGTGCTCTTACCTCATGTTGAAAGCGGACTTATTATTCTTATTGGCGCTACAACTGAAAATCCATCATTTGAAGTAAATAGTGCACTTCTTTCTCGATCAAAAGTTTTTATTCTCCAAAATCTTTCAGAAGAAAATATGATAACACTCATTAAAAGAGCACTGACTGATACTGAAAAGGGGTTAGGGGGTTATAAAAAGACACTTGAAAAAAATGCACAAGGTCTTTTAATTCAACTTTCTGGGGGAGATGCGAGAGTAATGTTGAATGCGTTGGAAATCGCTGTGCTTAATTATATAGAAAAGAAGATTTCTGAAGAAGTTATAAAAGATATTTTTCAAACGAAGTCATCAGGTCTTTATGACAAGAAAGGTGAAGAACATTACAATATTATCTCTGCATTTATTAAGTCAATGAGAGGTTCGGATACAGATGCTGCCCTTTATTATCTGGCTCGGATGCTTGAAGGTGGTGAAGATCCTAAATTTATTGCAAGAAGAATGATTATTTTTGCGTCCGAAGATATTGGTCTTGCAGATAGAGGGGCGCTTATTCAGGCAAATGCTGGATTTGAAGCAGTGACAAAAATTGGTATGCCAGAATCACAATTAATTCTTGCACATATATGTGTCTATCTATCAAAAGCAGCAAAGTCTCGTTCAGTTACAAATGCATTAGGAAAAGCAAAAGCAGTAGTTTATGAATATCCAAATGAACCAGTTCCTCTTCATCTTCGTAATGCTCCAACTAAGCTCATGAAGGATCTAAATTATGGAAAAGGGTATGAAATGCACCCTCCCAAGGGTACAAGCTATCTCCCTGAAAAAATAAAAGGAATGAAGTTTTTTGAAGAGTAGTTATTCTTTTAAATGTGTATAATCATTTATTGTTAAGACTTGCCACAAATTGTCTGCGTACCTACAGGTTGTAATACCAGTATTGGAATAATCTGTATGCTTTATCAATGATCTAAGTATCGGCAGTGTAGAATTTTCTTCAAAAAGCAAGTAGGTAATTAATACATTTATGAAGTATCCATGGGTTACGACAACGATATTTTCTTTTTCTTGTGAAATTATAAATCGGAGTGCTTTTTTAGCTCTATTTATAAGATCATGATAGTTCTCCTCATCGGAGTAGTGGAAGCCCACTTCATCAAAGTGCTCCCGTATAGTGTTATGAATAGGTACAATCTCTGGATCTTCTACAGCTTTACCATCGAATGAGCTCGGCATTTTGCGTTCTATAAATAAATCGCTCTGAAGAAGTGGGACGACATTCATTTTCTCTATTTCTGCAGCTGTTTGGATAGCTCTGGGATACGTACTACATAGTATAAGGTCAAGGGGAATTTGACTAAATCGATCAGCTAAAGCCTTGGCTTGATTAACTCCAATCTCACTTAAAGGAGTATTTGCTGGTTGGTGTATCTTCGACTCAAAAGTATCATTGTTATAAATAGATTTACCATGGCGAATGAAATAGACATTCATATTTTAGTTGGAATGTGTAAATTTGCAGCTTTTCTGATTTCTTTCGAGATTACTTTTCCGTCTTTGTCTATTTGATAGAGATAAATTTCTCCTGTTGCGATTTCAAGTGATGGGATAATTTCGTCTGAAATATTTTCAAGATACTTTACAAGTGCTCGAAGACTATTTCCATGTGCAACGATAATGACATTTTTTTCTTCTTTCAGTTGAGGAACGATAGTTGATTCAAAATAAGGAATAAGTCGAGAATAGACATCTTTGAGTGACTCTCCGTTGGGTGGAGGAGTATCCCATCCACGTCTCCACTTTAGAAATTGCTCTTCACCATATTCTTCTCTAATTTTCCATTTGTCTTTACCTGTGAGGTCGCCATAATCTCTTTCATTGAGTGCAGCATTTTCGATTGTCAGAATTTCTTTTGTTAATATCTCTGTCTGCATATACTTCCATGTCTCTTTTGCACGTTGAAGTACTGAGGTGAATGCAATGTCAAACGGAATATCCTTGACGTGTTCACCTGCAGATTTAGCTTCTTGTATCCCAATTTCTGTAAGACCAATATCGGTAAGTCCTGTCCACCAGTTTTTGACGTTCCATTCTGATTGTCCATGTCGCACGAGGGCTAGATAGGCCATTATGAAAAGATCTCCTTTCCTGGATAATGAGCTTTTTCACCGAGGGTTTCTTCAATTCTTAAAAGTTCATTATATTTTGCAATTCTGTCCGTACGGGAAAGTGACCCTGTTTTTATTTGACCTGTCCCCAGTCCTACAGCAAGGTGAGCAATCGTTGTATCTTCGGTTTCACCTGATCTATGCGAAATAATTGAGTTCCACTGGGCATCAGTTGTCATTTTTACAGCATGGAGTGTTTCAGTTAATGTACCAATTTGATTGAGCTTGATGAGAACTGCATTTGCTTGTTTTTCTTTAATTCCAGTTGAAATTCTTTTTGGATTGGTGACAAAAAGATCATCACCAACTATTTGTACTTTATTACCTAGTTTTTCAGTAAGAGTAATCCACCCAGGAAAATCATCTTCAGAAAGACCGTCTTCTATTGATACAATAGGATACTCAGAGGAAAGCTCTGAGAGATACTGGATCCAATCGTTTGTTGAGAGAATTTTATTCTCAGTTGTCAGGTGGTACAAACCATCTTTATAGAGTTCTGAAGCCGCAATATCAAGTGCGAGAACAATATCTTTGCCAAGAATATATCCCGCTTGTTCAATTGCAAGAGAAATTAGCTCTAACGCTTCTTTATTTCCATTTTTAACACTAGGAGCATATCCACCTTCATCTCCTACGGTAGTCCCATAGCCTTTATCTTTTAATACTTTTCCTAGTGAGTGAAACGTATTTGAACCCATTTCAAGAGCTTTTGAAAAACTTTCTGCTCCTATTGGCATGATCATGAATTCTTGAATATCAGTTGAACCAGAAGCATGTTTGCCACCATTGATGATATTCATCATAGGGACTGGAAGTTCAAGTGTTGGTGAGGAGGAAAGCTCTTGAAAATATGAAAAAAGGGGGATTTTTTTAGACCTTGCTGCTGCATGAGCAGCCGCAAGGGAGACAGCAAGAAGTGCATTTGCCCCAAAATGTTCTTTATTATCTGTTCCGTCAGCATCAATCATGAGGGAATCAATTTTCTCTTGTTCAAATACGGAGACACCTTTAAGAAGGTCATTTATGTCAGTATTAATGAACTGCACAGCCTTGAGAACACTCTTACCATTATAAGCTGCCTCTCCATCTCGAAGTTCGAGTGCTTCATATTTTCCTGTGGATGCACCTGATGGAACAGCTGCTCTTCCAATCGTGCCGTCTTCTAAAAGAATATCTGCTTCAACTGTAGGAAATCCGCGAGAATCAAGTATTTGTCGTGCATGTATTGATGAAATAGTCATAGAAGCTCTTTCATTATAGGCAGTATTATTTTTTTGACAAGTATTTATTTGTAATACAAGTGAGAATAGGGTACAATAGTACTATAGTATTTGGCTTCGGATACCGGAGTCATTTTTTTCGAAAAAAATGAATAATATAAGAAATGTAGCAATCATAGCCCATGTAGATCATGGCAAAACAACTCTTGTCGATGCGCTTTTAAAACAGTCAAAGACTCAATTAAACAAAGAAGTAGCTGATACAGATCTCATTATGGATAGTAATGAGCTTGAAAAAGAGCGAGGTATCACTATTTTTTCAAAAAATGCATCAGTTGTCTGGAAGGATGTAAAGATCAATATTATTGATACTCCAGGACACGCTGATTTTGGTGGAGAAGTTGAACGTGTTTTGACAATGGCAGATGGTTGTCTTTTACTTGTTGATGCAAAAGAAGGACCTATGCCTCAAACAAGATTCGTTTTGAGAAGAGCACTTGAGAAAAAGTTGAAAATTATTGTTGTAGTGAACAAAATTGACAAATCTGATGCTCGAATTGATTATGTTTTGGATAAAACACTTGATCTTTTTCTTGAACTCGGTGCGGATGATACAATCGCTGATTTTCCAATTGTTTATGCCTCAGCTAAAAATGGACTTGCGGGAGACGAACCAGACCTTTCAGTAATGACTGATATTTCTCCCATCTTTGACGCTATTTTAAGAGAAGTACCGGCTCCATCAGGTGATAGCGAAGCTCCTCTTCAACTTCTCATGACAACTATGGCAAGTGATCCCTTTAAAGGGAGAATTGCTATTGGTCGTGTCTACAACGGGAGAATAAAAGCAAATCAAGACATTATGCATATAAATCGTGAAGGTGTGATGAAAAAATTCCGCCTTTCATCTCTCATGACCTTTGAAGGTTTGAGTCGAATAGATACAACAGAAGCACAAGCTGGAGATATTATTGCTGTCTCTGGAATTCCAGATATTACTATTGGAGAAACAATTGCAGACGTTGAAAATCCAGTTGCATTACCACTTTTAGATATTGAAGAGCCAACAGTAAAAATGACTTTTGGAGTAAATACTTCACCATTTGCAGGAAAAGAAGGAGTATACAAAACATCTCGTCAAATTAGAGAAAGACTTTATAAAGAACTTGAAACAGACATGGCACTTCGAATTGATGATTTACCTGATGGTAGATGGAATGTTTCAGGTCGTGGTGAACTGCATCTTGCTATTTTAATTGAGAGACTGAGAAGAGAGGGATATGAATTTGAAGTATCACGTCCACAAGTAATTGAGAAAGTTATTGATGGTGTTGTTATGACCCCTTATGAAACGTTATATCTTGAAGTCCCTGAAGATTATTCTGGTGTTGTGATGCAAAAAATGGGTGGAAGACGATCTGATCTGAAAGATATGAGATCTGAAAACGGAATTACTTCTTTTGAATTTATCATTGCTACCAAAGATCTTTTTGGATATAGAAGTGAATTTATTACAGATACAAAAGGACTTGGTATTATGAACGTTTCTTTCTATGATTATCAAAAAGATCAGGGTGGGACACTCAGACGTGAACGTGGGTCCCTCATTGCCTTTGAAAGTGGAGTTACAACTTTATATGGACTGACAGGGATTCAAGATAGAGGAGATTTATTTATTGGACCTGCATATACAGTTTATAAAGGACAAATTATTGGCCAACATTCAAGATCAGAAGATCTCCGTGTCAATGTGTGTAAGACAAAACAATTATCAAATATGCGATCAAAAGGTGACGGAACTATGGAGCATTTCAATGTTCCACACGTTATGGAGCTAGAAGACGCACTTGAATATATTGGTGATGATGAACTTGTTGAAGTAACACCACAGAATGTTCGTATGCGTAAAAAGATTCTTGATGAAGTAGAAGAACGCCGCAGACGTGCTCAAGGATAATATTTGTATTGATTCCTCTTGATTTTTTCATACTCCCTCATATATAGTAGTAATCGATGGACGATACACAAAACAATGTAACCCCTGAAACTGATGAAACACTTGAAGATGATACATCTTCCCTTGTAGCGCCAACTGAAGGAGACGCCGCATTACTTCTCAACCTTGAGGAGATGATAAAAAATCATATTACAAGTATTGATAAATTTAGAGAAGATAAGAAAAAACTTCAGGAGATGTTTGAAGACTCTTTTAATAACAATCCAATTTATAGAGAAAATACAGAGAAAGCAAAAGAAGCTTTGAAGGTAAAGGCTACAACACGTCAGCAGATTGCGAGCCAGCCTTCAGTTATTGCGATACAGCAAAAAATAAAGAGTGTAGGGCAAGATCTCAAAGAAAGACAAACAGCGTTGTCTGACTATCTTCTAGAATATCAACGACTTACGGGAGCAAATGAAATTGAGGATAACGACGGGCAAATTCGTGAAATTATCAATTCTGCAAAACTTATTAAAAGATCCTCAAAAAAATAATTACTCTTTAATTACATAACCAAACCCACGAATAGAATGAACAAGTTTTTGTGTGTGCCCTGTATCTAGTTTTTTACGGAGATATCCTACATAAACGTCTACTACTCTTGTTTCAATATCTGATGAATAGAGCCAAATACGACTTAATATCATCTGACGAGTAAGAATTCTTCCCTGGTTGCTCATTAAATATTGAAGTAGTTTGAATTCTAGTGGGGTCAACCGAATTTCTTCTCCTCCTCGATGTACTTCAAGTGTTTTTGTATCGAGTGTCAGATCTGCAATTTGGAGAAAAGTTTCTTTATGTGTTCCGTTTTTTTCAAGTATTGCGTTGATTCGTGTAATAAAGTTTTCTGTATCAAATGGTTTGAGCAAATAATATTGATCATTGATCTCAAAATGTTTGATAAGATCCATATTTTTTTCCGTTGTAATAATAAGTATTGGAAGTTCTGGATAATTATTGTGAAGTTGAGTGTAGAGTATTTCGTCATTTTCATGAAGAGTCTCCACATCAAAGATGATGAGGTCAGGAAGGGTTTTTTTAAGAAACTCAAGAGTTTGAATTTTATTTTCAGTAATTGTAGTTATGTAATCGTTGGCGAGGAGTAAATTTTTATAATATCGTTGGAGTTCTTTATCATCTTCAATGATAAGAATGGAGTGTACCATAATAGAAATGTAGTATATCAGTAATAAATGAATTCCTCAATGACGATTATCTTTTATAACCAATCATTTCGTACGAAAATATAGATTGTTACAAGAGAAAAGACTGTTGTTATTCCAACGATGTAATAGAATGCTAAAGGATTGTCTGAGAGAGGAAGTCTAACGTTCATACCATAGAAAGTTCCGATGATTGTGGGTAAAGTCAAAATGACAGTGAGAGATGTGAAAAGTTTGATAACACGATTGAGATTGTTTGTCATGATGGTTGAATATGCTTCTCGGATATTTACCATAGTTCGAAGACTTTCTCGAGTAATTTGAATTAACTGACTTGAAGCAAGAGCTGCGTCTTCGAAAAAGTCTTTCTCTTCTTCAGAGAGTTTGAGAATCTTTTTTGAGAGCATACTATTATATATAGCCTCAAGCCTCACAAGAGCTGTGTTGAAGTCGTAGAGAACATTTTCTGTGTTTACAAATTGAATAATATCCTTATTTCTAATTTTTTGAACTTGTGTACTGAAAATTCTAAGTTTTTTACTAATATTATTGAGATACGAGTCATATGTTTCATTAATTTGCATAAGAATTTTGGTGAGAAGTAAATTGCGATTGAGTGTATTAAAGTCAACTTTTCCGGAAATAAATCGATCAAGTCTTGAAAAACGAGTATTTGCAATTGTTATAAGGCTTTCATTGGTAAGAATAATTAGCATCGGTGTTGTATCAATGATATCTCCTGAACTAAATGCAAATCGTGTGAAAAGATAAAGCGTTTTATCTTCGATTTCAAACCGTGGAACCTCGTTAATATCTTCAGCGTCTTGCAAAAGACTTGCATCAACTTTAAATTGATTGATAAGTAAGTCTTTCTCTTCCATTGTTGGATTTTCAACATATATCCATGAGTTCTTTTTGAATCTTTCAAATGACGCCATTTGTTTTTCTTTTGCTGTTTTATAATAGTATTTGATCATATTCTCTTTCTCACGATCATTAGCTTTGTGAGGGACTCTATTGTACACCTTTTACTTTGAAAATTGCTATAGAAAGATATATTTGGGAAGCTTGACACCTAGCAGTTTGTATGATAGAGTGCTAATACTTCTTATGGAAAAAACAGTACCAATTATCCCGATTCGCGATGGAATCATTTTTCCAAATACCGACTCAGTACTCACCTTTGGGAGACCAAAGAGTCTCGCAGCACTCGAATCCTCATTTGAGCATGAGAGAGTTGTATGTTTTGTCCTTCAAAAAAGCTCACGAGTAAATGATCCAGAACCAACTGATTTATTTAGTGTAGGAACTCTTTCACGAATTGAAAGAATGATTAGGGCTGATGGTGAAATAAACGCACAAGTGAGGGGACTTCAAAGAGTTAAAATTCTTTCATATGAAAAACAAGATAACTTTTTTGTTGCAAAAGTCGTTGAAATTGAGGAAGAACAAGATACCTCACCAGAAGTCACAGCACTGTGCAACCACCTCACAAATGAGTTTAGACGAGCAATGAACTTTGGAAAATCAGCTGACTTCTTAGTATTCATGAATATCATGTCTGAGAATTCTCCATCAGAGCTTTCTGATCTTGTTGCATCAGCACTAGATCTCAAACCACAAGAAAGACAAGTCCTCCTCGAAATGACCAATGTCAAAGAGAGACTCCAAAAATTAGTTGATCTTCTCTCGAAAGAAATTCGTGTTCTTGAGCTTGAAAGAAGAATTGCATCTAAAACTCAAGAAAGATTTGAGAAAGGCGCACGTGAAGCGATTCTTCGTGAAAGACTGAAAACTATTGAAAAAGAACTTGGAGAAGAAGAAGGTGGAAGTGAAGTGAAAGAGCTTTTTCAAAAAATTAAAGAAGCAAAAATGCCTGAAGATGTTGAGGAAAAAGCAAAAAAAGAAGTTAAAAAACTTCAAAACATGAATCAATTCAATCCTGAGGCTGGATATATCCGAAATTATATCGATTGGCTTGTTGGACTCCCATGGAGTATTGAAAGTAAATCAGAAATAAATATTAAAGATGCAGAAAACATTTTACATGAAGATCACTATGGTCTTCCAAAGGTAAAAGAAAGAATTCTTGAGTACCTTGCAGTACAAAAATTAGCAGGAAAAATGAAAAGTCCCATACTTTGTTTTGTTGGCCCTCCAGGCGTTGGTAAGACATCTCTTGGAAAATCAATTGCACGATCACTTGGAAGAAAATTTATTAGAGTTTCACTAGGGGGAATACGTGATGAAGCAGAAATTAGAGGTCATAGGAGAACTTATGTAGGAGCACTCCCAGGTCGAATAATTCAAGGAATTAAAGATGCCGGAACCAAAAATCCTGTCTTTATGCTTGATGAAATTGATAAAGTTGGAGCAGATTTTAGAGGAGATCCATCAAGTGCGCTTCTTGAAGCACTAGATCCAGAACAAAACACTGACTTTTCGGATCATTATCTTGAAGTTCCATTCGATCTCTCAAATGTAATGTTTATTACCACTGCAAATATGTTGGATACTATTCCTCCAGCATTAAGGGACAGGCTTGAAATTATTCAATTTTCAGGATATACCCATGAAGAAAAATTCAATATTGTCAAACAATTTGTTCTTAAAAAACAAATTGAAGCAAATGGTTTGAAAGAAAAAAATGTTGAAATTAACGATGATGCAGTGAATTTTGTTATCAATCATTACACTCGTGAAGCAGGAGTGAGAAATCTTGAAAGAAGATTTGCGACAATTTTTAGAAAAGTAGCACGAAAAGTAGCTGAAGGTAAAAGAGGTAAAGTTAGTATTACAGAAAAAGACATCACAAAATATCTGGGTCCTATTAGATATTCTGGATCTCTTATCGAAAAGGAAGATCAAATTGGACAATCAACTGGACTTGCATGGACTGAAGCAGGAGGAGATATTCTCTTTATTGAAGTTGCACTTATGCCGGGCAAAGGTCAGCTTATTTTAACAGGGCAACTTGGTGATGTTATGAAAGAGTCATGTCAGGCAGCTCTTTCATATATTCGAGCACGTGCAGATAGATTTGGTATTGAGGATAAGGTTTTTCAAAAAACAGATATCCATGTTCACGTACCTGAAGGTGCAGTGCCAAAGGATGGTCCATCCGCAGGACTTGCAATTACAACAGCAATTATTTCAGCACTGACAAAAGATCCAATAAAAAGGACAGTTGGAATGACAGGTGAAGTGACTCTGAGAGGAAGAGCGCTAGAAATTGGTGGAGTTAAAGAAAAGGTGATTGCTGCACATAGAGCAGGTTTGAAAACTATTATCCTTCCAAAAGACAATAAAAAAGATCTAGAAGAAGTACCTGCAGAAGTTCTAAATGATATTGATTTTAAATTTGTCAGTCATATGGATGATGTCTTGAGCATTGCCCTTGCACGTCCACTTAAATTAAAAGTGAGGAAAGAGGACGAGTCATATGGCATCGAACGCCATAGACCAATTCTACACTCTCCAAAACCGTATAAAGCTGACTAATTTACCTCAATTTGTTACACTAAATGAGTGAAAAAAAAGAGACAAGACAAAATTGTCCGTGATCTCGTTCTTGTATTTTTTAGTATTCTTTTAGCTGGAATTTTAATAAAAACAGGAACAATTGATTCATTCCTCAAATTATTTGAAAGTTCATATCTCCTGACTGCATTTGTTGCTGGTATTCTTTTTACTTCGATATTTACAACTGCAGTAGGGTCTGCTGCATTTATTGTGATGGGTGTAGATGGATACAATCCACTCATAGTTGGACTTGTCGGGGGAGTTGGGGCATTAGTAGGGGATATAATAATTTTTAAGTTTGTTCGAGAGGACCTTCAAGCAGATATTTCATACCTTTTAAGACTTCATAAGAGAAAGTCGTTGCACACACTTATAAAAAATCCACTTGTTCAGCTGTTACTTCCAGTGCTTGGTGGAATTGTTATTGCATCACCTTTGCCAGATGAGCTTGGAGTAACACTCCTTGCGATGTCTCATATTCAGACACGATACTTTTCTTTTTTCTCTTTTATTTTTAATGCAATAGGAATTGGGTTAATGGTTCGGTTTGGGGCACTTCTTGGATAATGAATAAGTTAAGACTCGGTTTTTTAGCTTCACATAATGGGACTGATATGCGAGGAATTGTCAAAGCATGTGAAGATGGTCAACTTGAAGCCATACCTGTTGTCGTAATTTCAAATAATCCTTTGTCTCCTGCCCTTGAGTTTGCAAGAACGAGAAAAATTCCTTGTTTTTGTATTAATTCAAAGAATGCTGGAACATCAGAGATGAGAGATTTAAAAATAAGAGATATTTTACTCTCATATAATGTAGATCTTATTATCCTTAGTGGTTATATGAGAAAGATAGAAGAAAAAACTTTGGAAGCTTTTCCAGAAAAAATACTCAATGTCCATCCCTCACTCCTTCCAAAATACGCGGGACTGTATGGTGATAGTGTCCATAAAGCAGTTTTAGATGCTCATGAGAAAATTTCTGGACTTACAATTCACACGATCGATAAAGAATATGACAAGGGAACAATTCTTTTACAAAGTGAAGTCAAAGTTTTTAGTACAGATACTATTGTTTCATTGAAAGAAAGAATACAGAAAGAAGAGATAAAATCATTTATTTCATTACTCAAGAATTATAAAACTATTAAAAAAACTTAATCAATCATTGGCACGTTATAAACCCTTTTGAATTCGTCTTTCCAGAGTTTGATTTTACACTCTGCATTATTTTTAATTTCATTATTAGTCGTTGGTGAGAAGTTAACAGCTTCTTGCAAGCGTTGTCTCACTGAAAGCGAGCTGAGAACTGTCATGGAATAAAGAGATAGTGCTACTCTTTCATGTTTCATACTTGATACTTGATTAAATATGCCTGTACTTTGAGGTATTGAGTACTCGATATAGGAAGGGGGGTATTCAGGGAACTCGATTGGTTCTTGTTTACCAAGTGAGGCAAGAGCAACAATATCAGAAAAGACATACTGTCTCATATGAGAAGTTATGGGAGCTTTGAGAAGGAGTCCACTGAGTCTATGAGAAATCCTTTGGATGTCTTCTGATTCATCTCGTGTAGTGAGTAATTCAATTGCCTCATCAAGCGACAAACCGTCTTGAAGAAAATAGGGGGGAAATGAGTCGTAAAGTTCTTTTAATTCTGCATTTAACTCTGCAGGAGTTGATTCTTTTTCGAATTTTAATTCTCGTGCTTCTATCATGCGCACAGTATACACTAATAGAAATTGATCTCGGAGCTAGAGTTTCATGAAAGAAGGACCTTCTCGATGATACTCACTCTCCATAATTTCTTTTGTGATTTCTTCAGTATCAGGATAATATCTATGTAAGTTAGGGAGATGACCAAGTGCTTTTTCTTCTTCTCCTTTTTCAACATTATGTCCAAAACCCATAAAGTTATATCCTATATCTCCACCAACCCCAAAAAGTTTGACATTGGCGTTTTGATGACAAATGTCATTTCGGATCTGTTCATAAGGTCTAAAGATAATGAAGTTGAGCATCGTGTAAATATATGGCTTCCATCCAGCTTTTGACATCCCATATGCTGCACTCATCATTGTTTGTTCAAGAACACCAATATTGAGAAATTGATTGGGAAATTTTTTGATGTATTCCTGCATGTAAGTAAATCCAACGTCTCCTATTATTAGAATCACGCGTGGATCTCTCTCTGCAAGCTCTTCCATTTTTTGAATGAAAGGTTTTCTCATTTTAATTCCTCCATTCCTTTTGCATATGTTTCATCATCAACATTTTTGTAGTGGAAAACAAGTGAATCCTCCATGAATGAAACGCCTTTACCTTTAATAGTGTCACAAATAATTACTTTTGGACCTGTAGTTGGTTTGTGAACAGCTTTTTCAATTGCCTCGTAGTCATGTCCATCAATTCGTTCAACATCCCAACCCCAAACTTTCCATTTTTCTTCAAGAGGTTCGAGTCTGATAATGTCTTCTGTCCTTCCCATAGCCTGCCAGGTATTGCGATCAACAAAGACTGTAAAGTTATCCAAATGGTGATGTGCTGCAACCATGATAGTTTCCCAGGTGGTTCCCTCATTGAGTTCTCCATCTGACATAATGCAGTATACTCTTCCTGGTGTTTTTGCCATTTTTTGACCGAGTGCGATGCCAAGTGCGACAGGAAATCCATGCCCCATAGATCCACCGGTGGTCTCAACGCCTTCAACGCCAATTTCAACCAAATTAAGGTATGGTTTTTCTGGAAATTTATCTAAATCGCTTTCTGGGAAAAATCCTCTTCGAGAAAGAAGAATATATGTTGTTGCAGCAGCCCATCCTTTACTCCAGACAACTCTATCTTCAGGCTTGAGGTTTTCATGAAGTACGACTGCAAAATCTGTGAGGCTGAAGTTGCTTGCAATATGACTTGTTTGGGCTTTATGGATCATGGTAAGTGCTTTGCGCCTTACCTCTTTTGCAATTGCTGCGTAGTCTTTGAGCATACTATTATTATTAGCAATCTAAGATTGATCTGTCAATGAAGTATGAAATCACAGAGAGGGAATTAAAGTGATCGGTACATAGTCATATTTTATTCCAGTCGTGAAACAGTATGAACTATCGATGATATAATCATCATTATGAAGAGTACAGATATTATTAACTTTGCAAAGATAGTTGGGAAGTTAAAAAAAATTAAAAGAACTGGATGGGTTAGAGAAGGAGTTGTTGAACCTGAGAGTGTTGCCGAGCATAGTTTTCGATTAATTGTTCTTGCAATGACTCTTGGTGATTATTTCGAAGTTGATAAAGAGAAATTAATTAAAATGGCGATTATTCATGATTTGGGAGAGACGTCGACTGGTGATCTCGTTGTAGAGAGAGGGATAGTTGTAAATGATCTGAATAAAAGGGACAAAGAACAAAGAGAAGAAAAAGCTATCTCTGAGCTTTTTCAAGAATTTAGTCCTGACTATAAAAATATTTTCCGCGAGATGATAGAAAGAAAATCAAAAGAAGCACTTCTTTTTTGGCAACTAGATAAGTTAGAGATGGCGATGCAAGCAAAAGAGTATGAAGAAGAACAAGATAAAGTTTTGACTGAGTTCATAGAAAATGCCGATCATCATATTACAGATCCACTCCTGAAAGAAATTCTCCATAAATTATCTGAATAGATTAAATCATTTAGATCTTAGTAATTAGTTACAATTCATCATGATATACTAAAAAAGTCCTAGTGCAATGAAAAATTTTCTTAAAGTCCACTCAAAAAAAATTAACATAATTATATTTTTTTCTTTTCTTTGTATTCTGGGATTTTTATCCTATTCCTATCAAAACAAGGTATTTTTTATGAGTTTTGTTGATGAGCAAGATAATATAATTCTTGGAACATACTTACTTTTACATGAAAAACTTTACTCTGATCTTTTCTCTCACCATCAACCTTTAGGATATATACTCAGTGCAGGTATTCAGTATGTTACAGATCCAAACAGTTTGTATTTACTGATAAAACGTCATAGAGAAGTTGTGATTGCATGGTCTTTGATGTGGTCTATTCTTCTTTATTTCCGTTTTGGTAATAAAGTTATTTTGAGCATCCTTATATATGAATTAACAAAAATTTATATTTTCGGAAATTTATTTCTTGCAGAGTCTCTTTCAGTTTATCCACTCATGTACGTTGCGTTTCTTTATTTTTTAAAAAAGCCACCACTTACATTTAAAGAGTTTTTCTTTTTAGGAATATGTGTTTCATTTATAATCTTGCAACTTGCACCTGTTTGGCCCGTAACGATTTTATTAACTGTTTTAATTTTTATAAAATTTAATTTTATTAAAGAAAAGTTTAGAATATTTAGTTTTATTTTAGGATCGATACCTTTATTGTTTATCTCTCTTTTCTTCTTATCTCCTTATCATTATTTTTTTAATACTTTTTACATTAATTTTTTATTTTATATACCAATAACTAGTGATTCATCTTTTATAGTAGGAGCAGTTAAATCATTTTTATCACCTTTAATTGCATTATTCACCTCAGATAATGCAAATGCTATGACATGGGTCATAAAATCAATCTCATTGGCATTTTTGTTTTCTTCAGCAATATTACTTCGCTTTAAAAAATATAATTCTGTAGTTCTTGGAGTGGTAATTCTTGCATTAGCTAATATCCGATATGTTTCCCCTGGTTCAGAAATTTATACTGGTTTTCATATACTTCCTTGGTTTGCACTTTTTATCGTAATAACAACACATCTCAGTTTTGATGCGTTGACACTTGTGTCTCATCAGATAAAAAGAATTGGTTTAATTTTCATTCTCTTTGTCATTCCTATGCTCACAGCGGTGTATTTTTCAAATAAGATTTTGTTTGTACATCGAGATATTAAAACTGATCAATATATTAATTATTCTTCTCAATTCGATTTTGGAGAAGCAGTACGTATTATGAAAAAAGATGGTGATTCACTATTTGTCGTTCCTGATGAATGGTTACTTTATTGGCAGGCGCAAATACCTCATGCATCATTTATGGTTAACTACTATCAATGGATGGATAATGTGCCACATCTTCGAGAGCCAGTATTACAAATGTTTGAGAAGAATCCTCCAGAATTTTTTTATTGTGTAAAGTGTCAAACATACTCATTTGGCAAATATACCAAAGACTATATTATGGTTAGTAAGAATAACAATCCGACACCGTTATATGTTTTACCAGAAATATATCCATCTCTCACTAATGAACAAAAATTAGAGCTGGAGTTTTATAATTTTACAGTTGGTAATGAAATTAAAACTGATAAATAGAATTTATTTATAAAGTTCAATCTAATTTGAAAGATGATAGCTTAATTTCGTCATAAGAATTTTGATATAATTGATTAATGCTTATTTATTGGGATATTTATGAAATTCGCTCTCACGGTATTGCACTACATGGCGTCAAATTACGTGGAAGAATTCGTAAATTTACTATAGAGAACGAGGTAGCGTGTCTCATGGAAAATGCGTCAGATGAAGAAAATGTTGTACGCTTTGCAGTGCAAACTAACTCAAGTCCAAATCTGATAATTGATTTTGTAAAGAGTTTGGTCCCTGAGGTAGAAGTAGCAGAATCTTTAAAAAATATTCCAAATCCAGTTCTTTCTAAAATTAAAGTCAATGACTTATCTCGATACGATATCTAGTTATTTCTACCTTTATTAATAAATAGTTTTTTGATAGAGCCCAGTGAAAAGTCTTCTGTAAAAAGCAGAACAGCGATAAAGAATGTGCTACTTAAAACATATATAATAGCCATCACTGCATAGTTCAATTGAAGACCATAAATTATTGAAGCAATCACAACAAAGTTAAATAAAAATGCCACACTGGAATTAATTTGTAACTCTGAACCTCGACCAGGAATTTGATCAGTTCTGAAAAGTTGAGTGATTCCGTAGTTATATATGTAGTCAAAAGGATGCATAGGCAGTATGACACCAAAGAATGCAATGAGTGCAGCAATTGACAATATATATGGATTTGTTAGGATTACTCCGAGAACCACAAGTGATATATATCCTGGGTAACTAAAACGGATACCGTATAGAGCACTTTTTCTTCCAGAAGTTACTCTACATACAAACCACTTTGCCATCAATTGATTTTTTACTATTTTCATTTTTCCCATGTTTTGATACTTATGAAGATAAATATATCACTTTAGAGAAATGAGGAGAAGATTTAAGTGACCCAAATATTTTTGAATTGGAACTAGATTCAGGTATCGTTGATACAATGGGAAAGCATATTGCAACCTGACTTTATTTAACTTCATTTGTTACAATCACAATAATTAGAAACAAGTATGAGAAACAGTTTTTGTATACATTATTGACGCTCATTAAGGCTAGAAAATACGACAGCAGATGCAATAAATAGCCCTCCTAGAAGCTCTATTAATGTTAAATTTTCTGAAAGAAATAAAAATGCAAAAAAAGGTCCAAAGAAAAGCTCTGTGGAAACAAGAATACTTCCTACATTTAGGTTTGTATATTTAAAACCTACTAAGAAAAGATAAGAGATTGATAAAAATATTATTCCGAAAAATACTACAACCAATAATGCGCTCATAGGTAATAAAGGGAAAAAGTTTTCTCCTATTATCGCAAGCACTACCATTGCAACTACTATTCCTGTCAACGTTTGAAGTATTAGTAATCCAATTCTATTCGTTGATTTACCTACAATCTTTTGAAAAGATGAAGCAATTGATTGAAATATTCCAGAGATAATTCCAAAGACAAAACCTAGTTGAACATTAAAGTTCTGGAATGGATTCGTAAAAGCTACAACTGCTAATAAAACAAAAAATAAAGCTATTTTTTTATTCTTTGTAATTTTTTCTCCAAAATAAATTCTCCCTATAATAAATGAGGAAACAAGTGTGGCTAGGTAAAATGAAAATACAGCGAGGGATACACTTGTGTTAAATATAGATAAAGTAAAAAATATTACAGAGATTGGAAATGTAATTGCAAAAAGAAGAAGTGTTTTTGGTTCAATTTTATTGAAAGATATTTTTTGCCTTGTTATTAACAAAACTAAAAATGCAGATATAAAAGCTATCAGAAATCTATATTCAACGACTTGATATGGATTTAGCCAAGCTGAAAGGTACTTAGCGATTACTCCAGATAATCCAAATAATACTCCAATGAGTAAAAGGCTAAGAGGACCAATAATTTCTTTCTTCACTGTTAGTTTAGTATATCATCAGACAAGAAATTAATGATGAGCTTGTGACCCCAAGGGAATTTACCACAGGGGTACTAGGTATTTCATACCGTCGCGAAGATTAAAATTCAATCCTTGATGCCAATAAAAAATCCCCCAAGCAAATGCTTGCAGGATTTCTCAGTGACCC
>JAUPUR010000039.1 GCA_030917445.1 Patescibacteria group bacterium
ACCAGCTCCTTCTGAACTGACTTCACCTGACTCAACTCCAACACAGAATAAAATTTCAGGGAATTCATATACTGTCAAAACGGGGGATGATCTTTGGGATATCGCAGTTGCAGCATATGGCGATGGTTATCAATGGGTCAAGATTGCTCAGGCGAATAACCTTGTAACACCAGATGTCATTCATGCAGGTAACGTCCTTTCTCTCCCTCGCTAATTCACTTCACACCTCATTTTTCCTATGATATTATCCATTTAGTCTATGTAGTTCAGATATTGAAAATTCACTAGAGACTTTGATTGAGACGCGATGGTAGTTCAGCGGTAGAATGTCTCCTTCCCAAGGAGAAGGTCGGGGGTTCAACTCCCCTCCATCGCTCATAAATAATCAAGTAAAGAGTAAAGAAGTGGTAATTTTTCATATTTTAAAAATTAATATCTGTGATAAATTAGTTATATGAGTGAAAACAGCGGCGAAATAAAAATGCCTTCTGCTGAGCATAAAGTTACTTCTTTTCGATTTCAAAAAGCACTTGAAGTAAATAGAGCGCTTGTGACTACACCTCCTGAAGTAAAAGGATGGGAAAATTTTTATAATTTACCCGACGGAATACGACCTGTCGTTGCAACAACACATATGACAGACACTGATGTACAGATCGGTGCAAGTATCTTTTCTCCTCTTGTAGATGTTGGAGTTGCAAGTCTTCAAACCAATCAAACCGATGCTCTTATTGGAAAACTTGTTGCTCTAGCAGGCAAGGAAAATTTCTTTAATATTGCAAATACATTTGAAGAAGGAAAACCTCATTTTCAACTTAATCCAGAAAATTTTGTTGCAATGGCTCAAGCAGTCAACGAAAAAGATAAAACAATGGTAATTGCATCACATAGTCCTGTGTATGATAAAAGGCAGCTTCCTGATACTGCAGGTATTGCAGCAGCAATAGTAGCAAATTTAACTGACAGAGTTATTCTCCCTGTTGCTGTAGAAATTAAGTCTGAAGAAAGGGTGGGGATGTCAGATGATATGGTTACATCTGCTAAGAAATTGGCACAGGGCAAAAGACCGCCTTCTCAAGTACACATTGCAGAGCCGATTTTTCTTGATGAATTGCCAGCAGAGTATAAAACATCCCAGGCTGATGTTTTTGCTGCATTGGGATTACTCGATGGAGCACGCAGAAAAAATATGACTGCAAGTGAAAAAGCACTTGCTCTTAAAACTTTGAGGAGATTGCAAAAGCAAGGTGAAGTAGTACTGATGGCACAGGCAGCTGAATTACCAAAAGAAATGAGAGGGAAATGGGATCAGGTACTCGCACAAGATCCCATGCAAAATCCTATATAGTAAGAAACTATTATGCAGTATGTTCTTTTTAGATCTAGTTGACGACCTCTTTTTCACTTTGTTATAGTTAATCGTGCCCCGTAGTAAAACAAAAAAGAGATTAAAATATATATTTATTTCAGGTGGTGTCATCTCTGGAATAGGTAAAGGAATAACTTCAGCCTCGCTGGCACTTCTTCTGAAATCCGCTGGATTCAAAATTGCTCCTCTCAAACTCGAAGGTTATCTCAATATTGATGCAGGGACAATAAATCCTATTGAACATGGGGATACTTTTCTTTGTGAAGATGGAACTGAAGCAGACATGGATCTTGGAACATATGAGAAATTTTTGGATCAAGATATGGGAAAGAAAAATTTTGGAACAATGGGACAGATTTATCAAAAGATCATTGAGAAAGAAAGAAGATTTGAGTACAAAGGTGAAGATGTAGAAGCTGTTCATATAAGTGAGGAAATTATTGATCGTATAAAAGCTGCAGGAGAGGGATCGGACATTGTGATGATCGAACTTGGAGGAACTGCAGGAGAATACTGGAATGTTTTTTATTATGAAGCTGCGAGAATGCTTACACTTCAAAACCCTGGAGATGTCATTCATATTCATGTGAGTTATGTTCCGACCCCTTCACATCTTGGTGAACCGAAGACCAAACCGACGCAGTTATCAGTGAGAACTTTAAATTCAATGGCAATTCAACCAGATTTTATTATTGCGCGTTCTGAAAAGTATTTAGATGCTCGACGACGTGAAAGGTTTGCACTTTTCTGCAATATGAAACCTGAGGATATTATTTCAAATCCAGATGTAGCTTCTGTATATGAAATCCCTCTCGTATTACATGATCAAAAATTAGAAAGTAAAGTTCTCAAAAAACTTCATTTACCAATAAAAAGACCTGCTCTCTCAAAATGGGAAAAATTTGTAGAGAAAGTTAAAGTGGAGAAAAAGACTACAGTAGAGATTGCAATAGTTGGTAAATATTTTGGAACAGGTGAATATCAGTTGAGAGATTCATATGCAGCACTTTTTGATGCAATTGATCATGCGAGGTGGCATGAGGGTGTCAATGTTGTAACTCGATGGGTAAATGCAGAAAAAGTTGAGAAAGAAGGAGCTGAGAAAATTATAGGAAATCCAGATGGCATAATTGTTCCTATCGGGTGGGGTGAAAGAGGAGCTGAAGGAATGATTCAAGCAGCGTCATATGCACGAGCTCAGAAAATTCCCTATCTTGGACTCTGTTTTGGGATGCAGTTATCAGTTGTGGCATTTGCTCGAGACGTTTTGGGGTGGAAAGATGCAAATACATCAGAGAACAATCCAGAAACGACTCATCCTGTCATCCATATTATTCCAAAACAAAAAGAGTTGATGGCAAGACGAGCTTACGGTGGAACAATGCGACTTGGTGGATGGGACGCTGTGATGGATAAAAAGTCAAAAGCATTTGAGATATACAAAAAGTATGGAGGGATCGTTGACGAGAAAAAGGGTCTTTCAAGTGAAAGGCATCGACATCGATTTGAATTTAATAGTAAATATGTTGAACAATTTGAGAAAAAGGGTCTTCATATTAGTGCACGTTCTGTTGCCGAAAATTTAGTAGAAATTATAGAACTGGACCCAGGTGATCATCCATTTTATATTGGTACACAAGGTCATCCTGAGTATAAAAGTAGGCCTCTTTCGCCTCATCCTCTTTTTATTGCCTTCATTCAAGCCTGTGAAAATCACCATAAAAATGCTACTGCTTGAGTCAGAGATAAATTTTTAGTATAATGAGTACATGATTTCACAAATTGATTTTGTTCCAGGAGACATTGTAAGAGTACATCAAAAAATACAAGAAGGCGACAAGGCTCGTATTCAGGTATTTCAAGGTATTGTACTTCAGATCCGTGGACGTGGTGATAATAAGAGTTTTACTGTTAAAAAAGAAGTTCAGGGTGTGAGTGTTGAAAAGATTTGGCAGATCAAATCACCAAATATTGAAAAAGTTGAGATTAAAGAAAATTCAAAAAAGAGAGTTCGACGCGCAAAACTTAATTACCTCAAAGCTCCAAAAATTAGTTAATATTCTTCTCTTGAATCAAATATATCAATAAGTGTTTTACATTTTGTTGAAAGTCCTGATTCTTCCGCAGCAAGCATTTTTCCATCCACAGAACCAAATCTTTCATTTCTTTCTAAATTTCGAGGAGTTGGTGAGAGTTGTCTTGGTTTTCTTGATGAGATTCGAGAAGTTTGAACTCCTTTAATTTCTTCATAGAGTGGACACGCAATATTGCAGACTCGTGATGTGTTATAGAGACAGTTAACTTGTTGTTCTTTCATGCGGGCCATTATACCATAGGAAAAGGATGGATAAAAAAACGCTTGGTAGTCGTGGTGAAGATATTGCATGTGATTTTTTAAAAAAGAAGAAATATCGAATAGTGGAGAAAAATTTTAGGACAAGAAATGGAGAAATAGACATTCTCGCAGTTGATACAATGGAAAAACCTCATGCACTTGTTTGTGTTGAAGTGAAAATAAGAAAGGGAAACAATTTTGGCACTGCTCGTGAATCAATTACATTTTATAAATTAAAAGCACTAGAGAGAACACTTAAATATTATCATTCAATACATCCACAACTGCCATCGTATTTTCGAATCGATTTGGTGGCAATAGAGATGGATGAGTTCGGAGAAATTTCGTCTATAGACCTTGTCAAAAACATATCGCAGTGATATGCTTCAGATCATGAATGTAAAAAAAGTAAAAATAGTTGCAACAATAGGACCCGCAAGTGATTCACTTGAAGTTCTTACACAACTTGCAGAAGCTGGAGTCAATGTTTTTCGAATCAATCTTTCCCATGCAGAACGTGAACAAACACTCAGTATCGTGAAAAGTATTCGCTCAATTGAGAAAAAATTGAAAAAACCTCTTGCCATTATGGGTGACCTTGCTGGCCCTAAAATTCGTATTGGGAAAGTAGAAAATGGTGTAGTTCTTAAAAATGGTGATCTATTGGATATTGTTTCAAAACCAGTGGTGAGCGATGGATCAAAAGTTTCTGTAAATTATCCAACCATGATTGGTCAAATGAAAAAAGGAGCGGAAATTTTTGTAGATGATGGTCGAATTCGTTTGACTGTTGAAAAAGAAGGAAAAGAAAAGGCGACTGCACGTGTCATAGTAGGTGGCCCACTTGTCTCTTTTAAAGGTTTTTATGCTCAAGGAATTACCCTCAACATTAAGATTCCATCGAAGAAAGACATTGATGATATTCAGTTGATGGTTGAGGCAGGTGCTGATGCTCTCGCTGTTTCATTTGTTCAGTCAGAGAAAGATATACAAGCAGTTAGAGATGTTTTACCTGAAAATGCAAAGCATATGATGCTCATTGCAAAAATTGAAACGGTAAAAGCAATTGATAATATTGAGAAGATTACGACACACTCAGATGGAATTATGGTTGCGCGAGGCGATTTGGGTTTGGCTGTTCCTATGGCTGAAGTTCCTCATCTGCAAAAAAGACTAATCAATCTTTGTTTGAGTAAATCCAAACCTGTCATTACAGCGACACAGATGCTTGAATCTATGACAACAAATCCACTTCCAACAAGAGCAGAAGTAACAGACGTTGCAAATGCGATTCTCGATGGTACCGATGCAGTTATGCTTTCAGGTGAAACAGCGATGGGGAAATTCCCTGTTGAAACTGTCAAGATGATGGCTGAAATAATTAGAAATGCTGTTCCAAACGTTATTCGTCGAGAATTTGATCATGAAAATGCAGTAGGAAATGCAGTGAGTGCAAGTGTTGGTCGTGTTGCAGATCAAGTTGATGCAAGAGTCGTCGTTGCATTTACTCATCAAGGAAAAGCAGCACACAGAATTTCACGTCATAGGTATCCACAAATTATTTATGCACTTTCACCTGTTCCCGAGACAATTAGAAAGTTAAATTTTTCTTTTGGAGTTTTTCCATTTCTTATAACACCTACCAAAGATTTTATGGAGATGAGAGAACAGGCAAAGAAAATTGTCAGAGATAATCCAATTATGAAATTGGATACAGGTGAAGCATTTGTCATTGCTGCTGGGATGCCGTTTGGTCAAACTGGTACCTCAAACATGATCCTCGTAGAAAGAGCGTAAATTATTTCCCTGTGAGTTTTCGAATATGATCTCTTAAAAGTGCGGCTGTCTCAAAATCAAGTCGATCTGCTGACTCTTTCATCTGTTTTCTTAAATTTTTTACAAGATCCTTTTTCTCATCTGGTAAGAGAACTTCTTTTTTCCCCATTTCAACCAAGAAATTTACCGATTTTTTACGTTCATTTTCTGCTTGTTCTTCTGAATCGTCATGTTCTATGAGTCGAGCACGAATAGATTTATCAATAGTAGTGGGTGTTATATTATGTTTTTTATTGTAAGCGATTTGAATGGTTCTTCGTCTTTCAACCTCATCCATAGCTTGTTTCATTGATTTGGTAATACGATCTGCATACATGATGACCTGTGAATCAATATTTCTCGCAGCACGTCCCATTGTTTGAATGAGTGAGGAGCGACTTCTTAAAAATCCTTCTTTGTCAGCATCAAGAATTGCTACGAGTGTGACTTCAGGAAGATCAAGTCCTTCTCGAAGAAGGTTGATCCCTACCAAAACATCAACATCTCCTCTTCTGAGAGAATCAAGAACGTCTTGTCGTGCAAGTGTATCAATATCTGAATGAAGATAGGTGACTTTGATGTCTTGTTCTTCAAGATATGATGATAATTCTTCAGACATTCTCTTAGTTAGCGTAGTGACAAGTACTCGTTGTTTTTTTTCAACTCTCTGAGTGATTTCTGAGAGTAAATCTTTAATTTGTCCTTCAGTTGGTCTGACAGAGATTTCTGGATCGACGATACCAGTTGGTCTAATGAGTTGTTCTGCAATCCCATCTTCCTCGGTTGCAAGAGATAGCTCATACTCATCAGGTGTTGCTGAAACATAGACTATTTGATTGGTTTGGCGCATAAATTCATCAAACTTGAGTGGTCTATTATCTAGTGCAGATGGAAGTCGAAAACCGTAATCAATAAGAGTTTCTTTACGTGACCTATCGCCATTGTACATTCCTCTAATTTGTGGAACAGTGATATGAGATTCATCAATTACAAGAAGCCAATCTTTTGTTGCGTGATTGAAGTAGTCAATAAGAGTATAAGGAGGATCACCTGGTTTGCGACCATCGAAATATATTGAGTAATTTTCGATTCCGTTGACATAACCTACCTCACGTATCATTTCAAGGTCATACGTTGTGCGTTGTTTGAGTCTTTGAGCTTCAAGAAGTCTATCGTGTTTTTTCAAGAACTCAACATGCTCATTCATATCAGCCTGAATGTGTTTGAATGCACTGTCATATGATTTTGGATCTGTCATATAGTGCTTTGCAGGGTAGATAAGTACTTTATCCATAATTTGAATTGTTTCGCCAGTGAGAGGTTCAAATTCTCTTAGTCCTGTCACACTCGTATCACTTAATTCCATACGAATTCCGGTATCCATATACGCAGGGAGAAGCTCTATAGTAGAACCTCTTACTCGGAATGTTCCTCTTTTGAATTCATAATCATTTCTTTCATACTGCAAATCAGCTAGCCGTACGAGAATATCTCTTTGATTGATTTTCATGCCTGGAACAAGCTCAAGAACAAATTTTCCGTATTCTACCGGGGATCCCAAGTTATAAATACAGGAAACAGAGGACACGACAATCACATCCTTACGTGTTAGGAGATTTGCTGTTGCAGATAATCGCAATTTATCTATTTCCTCATTGATCTGAGCTTCTTTTTCAATGTAAGTATCAGTAGTAGGCATATATGCTTCAGGTTGATAATAGTCATAGTAAGAAACAAAATAGGATACTGCGTTATTTGGGAAAAAGTCTCTGAATTCTTGATAGAGTTGTCCTGCGAGTGTTTTGTTGTGAGAAATAATGAGAGTTGGTTTTTGCACCTTTTGAATGACATTTGCCATAGTAAAAGTTTTTCCACTCCCAGTGACTCCAAGAAGAACTTGATTATTTTTCTTTTTGAGAAGACCTTGGGTAAGACTTTCAATTGCTGTAGGTTGATCACCAGTAGGTTTAAAATCAGAAATGAGCTCAAATGCCATGCAAGCATTGTACCATAGGACGCCATTTTTGATGATTGGGAGTATTTGTCCTAGTCTGTGCTAGATAGACTTAT
>JAUPUR010000040.1 GCA_030917445.1 Patescibacteria group bacterium
TTAAATTCTCTTTGACGATCTCTCCTTTGCTATTAATGATCTCAAATTTCTCACCGGTCGCAAAAGTATGATCCTGTCCCTCAACAATGTAATCAACCAAGTCCTCAAGAGACTGAATCATATATCTGTTTCCACCCTTCTTTTCCCCAGGTACTTGTACAAAATATTGCTGAATATTAAATTGGTCCGCCCCGACCTGAGTCAACCAGAGTGTCTGTGCCTTTATCTCTTCTTCAGTCATCGATGAGGGATCTTTATCAATAATATCCTTCAATCGCTGCTTAGTCTCTTGTGATAACTGGAGTGACCCAGCTTCTGCGCTTTCATATGCAGTATTGACATATCTTTTTAGCCAAATGTAGTTATTTCTTATGTCTTTAATCCGTTCATTTTCATCAGTGATCTCACTTGAAAGGATGTGTCTTTTTCTCTCTTGAATGATGTCGATAGTTCTTCTCATAGGTCTTCGCTGTTCAATGAGTTGAGCAATTATTTCAGGAGTATCTGGAAGACCTTGTCGAATCGCATCTTCTCGAGCTTTCTCCTCTAAATTTAACTCTGACAATCGAGCTCCCACAGCCGATATCATGTTTGGAAGTTGATCTTCATCTTTAAAAAGTGTCGAGGTTGATAACTTATTTATATCTTCATAGAGCCTTTTAACGTCTGCGTACCCAAGCGTATCGACATTGTTTACCCGTACCACAAGATCTGTTAAATGGGCTTGTCTGACTTCATCAGATTGAAGATCAATATTGTGAGATTTTGCTTCATCAAACTCTTCATCTGACAACATGTCTTCATTTTGAGGAGGAGTATTACCTTGCTTCCATGCATCTTTTAGCTCTCTTTTTCTTTCTCGAGGCATCTCAGATTGGAATTGAGGAGCGCCTTGGAAATTTTGCGCTACAACACTTGGCATAATTCCTTGCTGGATCATTTGACCTAAAGTTTGTCTTTCATTTGGATCACGTGGCCACATCCCACCATGTGCCTGTCTCCAGGCATTTTTAGATTGAATCTGCTCAGGTGTTGTTGCAGGAAAATCAATAAGTGAGTTAACATCAACAGATGTTTCACCAATCGGTCTCCCATGTTGATCAATGAGTCCACCATTACCTTCAGCCATAGAATATATTTCTCCACTTCTAGCATACGGATTTTGGCCACGAACTGTCAAACTTTGTGGACTGACAAAATGTTCTCCTCCTAATGATCTTCCTTGTTCTTTCATGCGGTGAGTATATGAAAGATGACAAGATGCTACTTGATATCAACCTTTTAAGATCATTACAGAAATTAAGTCTGAAAAAATTTTACTCCTCGTCCTTTTACAGTCTGTATGAGATCAGGATGTGCTGGATCAGTCTCAAGTTTGTGTCTGAGTCTAAAGAGTAATTGATCAATCGCTTGATCAGAAACACCTTCTGTCGACTCAACATCTCCCCAGACAACTTTGACAATGGTATCTCTTTCAATAATTTCTCCTTCATGCTCGAGCAAATATCTCAACAGCCTCAACTCAGCTCGAGTTAACGTATCAGAAAGCACAACACTCCCCTTTAAAATATTTTGCGACCCCAAATCAAGAATGATTTTTTCTTTTTCATCTTGTATAGAAAGGAGATATATCTTTAAAAGTGGAATCTGAATATCTTTCCCCTTCAATAGACCTACTTTTTCGAGAAAGACATTCTCTTCCCCTTCTTTAAGAGCGGTGATTTCCTCAGGTCTGAGTGCATTCTTTATACTCTTAAGTGCTGAGAGAATTGTCGTCTGTTGAAGAAGAAATTGCTCAAAATTATCACTTTTTATTTGCTGTGAGAGAACTGATTCCATAGCAATTTTCATAAGCCTCACGTGTCCTCCTGTCAAAAGAAGTAGTTCCTTATATACTTTTTCATCAACTTTTTTCTGGGTCAATTTTTCTAAATACTCCCTTCTAAACGAGACACTTACTGGATCTGAAAGTCTCATGAAAACATGATGACCACTAACAAAATCGCTAAAGTCTGAGTACATTTCTTCCCCTAAATTTTCCTCTAACGGATGAGAGAGGAAAAAAACATATGACAGCCTATACTTTGCCCTATCACGAAGCGCCCGGAGATTTGCAAAAAATGCTGAGGTAACTCGAGGAACATATTCTTCAAACCGATCACAAAGAAAAATAATAGTTAATTTCTGTTCCAAACAAAGAAAATCAATAACACCTTTTAGAGTTTGCGTCAAAACCAGCTCATCTTGATAACTCAAACTTTCACGAAGATGAGCTGCAACATATTCATGCTCTTTCTTCATCCCTCTTTCTTTCAGAGAAGAACTTAATGAGAGAAAAAGAAATTTCATAACATCATGTAACTCCCTCTCTCTAATTTCTGAGAAATTCACGTTCACAAAATGAACAAAACCTAATTTTGTAGGAAAATGTTTTTCTCTGATACCTTTGTTATATGAGAGAAATCCTGAAACATGAGATCGTCCGACTCCTGGAAGACCGATAAGTTGAGCGGAATTCCCTTCCTTTATATATGAAACAAGTGCCTCAATCTCCGTTTCACATGCATTTTCTGGATAGAGTGACTCAAAATGGGCTGGCAGAATACTCATAACGCTATTTTACTCTTTTTTTATTTTATTCGCACTTTCTTGCAAGTGATTTTCCCATAAGATACTATAAAAGAGTGAGATTGCCCAAATTTTTCATTTTCCTCATTTTGTTATTCATTTCTTTGGTATTTGTCAAAGATACTCACGCTCAGACACTTAGTATCGGAAGCCATTCAGAACAAGAAGACATCGTCTATGTCACAAAAGGTGAAAAAATAATGGTTCTTATCTCGGGACTCCAGCTCAATACAGATTATCGTATAGAACTAGGAGATGGAAGAAGTGATGATGGACTCATTCAGTATAACCTCTCATGGACATCTGCGAGACAGTGTGGTCCTGCATCCTATACAGACACACATCCGAACGAGACAAATAAAGGACAAGGGTTTATCAGTATTTCTTCATGTAATGCAAGCTCGGGTTCTCTCTCAATTGTCGCATATATCAATACCTCAAGCTTTGAAGAAACTGGAGGAGCGTTATTTTTCCCGCTCACTCTTAAAAGCGGAAGAACTGGAAATGACATTATCTCTGAAGTTTTAGTACGAATTACTTCAAAAGTATATATTGCACTCGATCAAACAAGCGTCACGGCTGGTAATACACTCAGATTCAAAGTTGGAAATCTTCCACCAAGCTCTGGCTATGATCTGACACTTCGAAATTCTAATGGAACAACAATATGGCAGACACTAAAATTTACCACTGACAACAATGTTTCCTGTAAAATCACCCAAGGATCAGGCTCTTTTACTTTTGAAAGATGTACTTCGGCTCCCAATCCACTTCTTGCTGACGCAAACTTTTCACTCATTACAGAGGGATTTAACTGTGCACCAGCCTCGCAGACCACAGCCGCACAATGTTCTCTCTATTTAACACGAACAAATTCACCAGACGTCACTGCATCTCAAAAATTCACCGTAGATACACAACAGTTCAGCTTCACCATGCAGCCGTCATCCCCTGCTTCAGAAGATGCAATCTCTCAAGAAGGATCTCCTCGAGCCAACTTTAATTTTTTTGAAGACTCCCCTGTAACAATCTCTGCAGTTGGATGTGGAGCTGATGTGAAGTTTGAGTGGTGGAGAGGAGCAGATGCTAACTGTTCTCAAGATGGAACTTGCAATCCATTTACCTATGCTGAAACAGACGATACACCAAAAACAATCACCCCAACAAATGGTACAGCGACTTTTACAAACGAATTTGGCGCGAATGGTGACTCAGAACTTTATGCCATGAGAGCAACCTGTGGAGGAGATGCTGGAAAATCACTTACATATTCATTCAGAGCTTTTGGTATAGGTGAAGAATATATTATCGTTCCAGAGCAAATTGAAGCTGATACTGCATGGTCAATGAAAGTTGGGGGTCTTGATGACAGGAACAATGTGAGAGGAGATGTAGATTATGAAAGCTGCTACTTCATCCAACTCATCAATCAAGAGAGCGACAGTTATATTCCACCGCAGGCAGAAAGTGATTGTACAAGCAGCACAACGCAATCTTATCTTGATAATAAATATAGAGAAGGAGATGAAAAATATTTTATAGCTTCTAGTGACTGGGACCCTGAGTCTGATGTAAGCATGCCTGCACTTGCTGCAGGAAATTACTCTGTACGTCTCTACCGTGTCGATAATGGTGCAGAGGATGATACAGCGGTAGCAGTCAAGGATTTCTGCATTGGTGGTGGAGCCGGATGTATTAATGCACGCGCAGAAGATATACCACCTCCTCCCCCTCCTTGCCAGCAATTTAATGAAAAAGGAGAATGTGACTTTGTTAATACGGCTCTCGGAATTCTCAAAATTGATGCAGCTTCAATTATTCCAACCCTCTTCACACTTCTCCTGAGTATCTCTGGAGTTATTATCCTCATTATTATTGTTCGTTCAGCGTATTTACTGATTACCTCACAAGGAAATCCAGAGAAGGTGAAAGAAGCTCAAGAAAAAATCACTTCGGCCATCGTTGGCTTTCTTTTCCTCCTCTTCTCACTCATAATACTTGAAACTATTGGAGTTGATATACTCAAGATACCGGGATTTAATTAAAATGAAGTATCTTTCACTTACTATTGGTGATCAAGAAATTACTGCTCCTGCAGTTGTTCCTCAAGGTGGACTTATAGAGTTCTTAAATATTGGATCAAATTTAATTGGACTCATCTTTTTAGTTGCAATTATTTTAGCTTTTTTTGTGGTTATATATGGAGGACTCCGGTGGATTCTGTCTGGTGGTGACAAAAGTAAAATTCAAACTGCTCGTCAAACCATCGTTTTTGCAATTATCGGACTTATTGTTCTTTTCCTCTCCTACTTTATTGTAAATATCATTACTTCTTTCTTCGGATTTGAAAGTGTTGGAAGTCAAACACAGTTTCAAGACTGCTCTGAACTTTTTGGAGTTCAGTTCTGTCGATCGAATATATAACTCAGGCTAAATTAGTACGATAAATATACGAAATTTTACTCATTGACAGCATTTCTCGGCTCTGTAATGATAGATATATGAAAAACAAATTGACAGCAATTAGCTTATCTTCACTAGCTTTTCTTACGGTTGCACTTCCTACATATGCAGCAGATCTTTGTCCTGACAATGCGAATGGTGCTGACTTCTCTGTACTCTGCAGACTTAGTTTTAATCAAGGAAACTTAATTGGTAGTATTATTACAGCAATCTTTGTAATCGCAATTATTGTTGCACTTGCATTCCTTATCTGGGGTGGACTTAAATGGATTCTCTCTGGTGGAGACAAAGCAAAAGTAGACGCAGCTCGTCAGACGATTATTGCTGCTGTTATTGGCCTTGTTGTTATTTTCCTCTCATACTTTATTCTTAACTTTGTCGTTGGCTTGTTCATTCCTAACTTCTCTCTCCAGAATGTTACTCTTCCAAGAGTAACTCAGTAAACTTCTTACAACTTTGTATTTCTCTTCTTTTTATTTATAATTTTTATATATGTTTAAAACATGGGATAATTGTTTAGCAGGGCCGGAAAGTGATATTCCGACACTTGCATGTGTCTTCCCCCTTTTTGACAACCTTATTACAGCTGCATTTGTTTTTGCAGGTGCAACTGCACTTATTTTCATTATTTTTGCGGCGATCAAACTTATTCGTTCAGCTGGAGATCAAAAGCAGGTTCAAAGTGCTCGTCAAACAATGACCTATGCCATTATTGGACTTGTTCTTATCTTTTTATCTTTCTTTATTATCAATACTATTGCATTCATCACCGGAGCAGAGTGTATTAAATCATTTGGCTTTAATACATGTGGTGGAGCCGTGGGTCAATATGGATGCTTTGAGGTGAGTGGAACAAAAGCATGCTACCCTTATTCTGAAAATAATGACCCCCAAACCCCAACGGGAGGATGGTTTTCTAGTGAAGCAGACTGTGCTGTTGCCTGCAAATAACTATTAGTGTTAACTTTTAATCTCGTTAAGTAGCGTATCCTCGTTTTTTATTAATAAGCCCACCAACTCCTGATACACCCGCTGCTCCTCCTGCGAGGACAGGAGCACCAAGTACAGCAAGCCCAGCTGCTCCAAGAACACCCAAAATCATAAAGAGATACCATTTCTTCTTTGAGTCAGGCGCAACACCCCTCTCCTGGAGTTGTTTGAGAATCTTTTGCGCCTCTGGAGACTCCTTCAGTCGTGCTTCAAGCATCGCACCAAAATTTTGTTCAAGAAGTCTCCACTCATGATCTTTAAGAGTCATACTTCCTGTCCCCAAAAAGTCACCAATTTTGTTCCCTAAGTTGCGTGAGGCGAAATAATCTCTCATTAACTTCTCTTTATAAAAATTACCTTGATCTGTATATATTTTATTAACTATAGCTTTTTGTTCATCTGAGAGGCCTGTTTCAAGATCAACGCTTTCCCACATTATTTCATCAGCACCAGTTCCTCTTGCTGCTATGACACCATCTCCTGTTCCTGTTAAATCACGAAGAATAAGCCTTTTCACGCCATCCTCACCCTGATACGCAAGTGTTCTCATATCACTTGCCATCTCATCCTTATCAACACTTCTTTTTCTGGTGCTCTCATCATAACTAACCCAGTGATCTTTACTCCGTTGTGTAATTCTATGAATAGCAGCTGCAACATCTTCTTCGCCCTTTTCCTTGGCTTTTTCCTCAGCTTCTTTGAGTCTCACAAGCTCTACCTGATCAAGATCTTTAAGTCGATCAACCAGCACATCCTTTACCGAAGAAGTTACTATTGTATCGATTTCATCAATGAGTTCACCCTCTTCTGCAAGTCGTGTACGAAGTGATGCTTTTTCTTTCTTCCCAGCCTCAGCTGACTTCTGTGCGATAGAAGTCTCAACACGCTTTAACTCTTGTCGTGAGTTACCAAGCCTTTGTATTTCTTGAAAAAGAGGACCTGTCAATGTACCTCCATCTCTTGATAAATTCATAAAACCACTGAGATCTGCAAACTTTTGCAACTGATCGTTGAGGTCTGGATCAGTTCTTAACGTTCCTTCAAAACGGGATTTTGCAGCAGTTGCATTTGTAAGTTCTGCTACAACTCTTGTTACTTCTGCCGCATCTGCTCCAGCAATAGGAGTATAAGCACCTGTGGATCTATTTACAGTCGCATTTGCTCTTAAAAAGGCCCTCATCTCGGGGATATCCTGGGCAACGAGTTGCTGATACGTGATAATATCAGCAAATTTATCACCGATATTTGCCTCTGTTAAGATACTTGCTCTCATATCACGCAAAATAGCATCAGGTCTATCTCCAAGATTGACGCGTCGCAATACATCATTTTTCTGGTCTGGAGTCAGAGTGTGTCCTCTCTCTTCAAATTGATGTGATATGTGGTCTAAAACCTCTTGCTGTTCTGAAGATATTCGAGTTTTCTCCGAAACTAAATTCTGCAACTCTGGGTCCACCTCAACATGAGATAGATCTCGAGCACGAGTTGCAACATCTTTCATTCTTCTATTTATTTTTGCGAGGAGTTTGGGATCTGAAGCAAGCGTTTTTTCAATTAGTATTGCAACTTCAGCATTTGGAAGCCCTTGAAATTCTGGAAAAAGCGTAGCGAGAGCAGTGCTTCCCATCAACTCATGAAGTCCAGCAGCTTGCACATCAGCCCAAACACGCCTAGTCGGAGAAAATCCCTTTTCTTTTAAGATTTCTTCATGGGTTTTTGTAGGATTGGCTGCATGTTCTTGAAGCACATCAATATAATTAATCACCTTTGAAACACTCCCAATCGCACGTTCAGCCTCCTCATGAGATGTTGTTACCAAGCTTTTTTCATAATCTCCAAGCCCACCTGTCTCCACACTTACTCCCCCACGTCCATTTTTCTTTGCTCTCTCGCCTCCAAATTGCATTAGCAACATTTCTTGGTCATTTAAACCAAAGGCTGGTGCCATTCTTGATTCGAGGGATTGTAAAACTGTTTGACCTGACTCAGTATCTTTTTTTACCTGTGATAACTCCTGCGCAACAGTCAGTGATTCTTCAAACTCTCTTTCCATCTGAGCTGAAAGTCCTGCACGAATCGCGTCTACTCCTGGAGCATTGAAAAGGGCATCCTTTGTTTTAAATACTCGTGGTTCTTCTGGTTGTGATGGTAGTGATGACATATTACTGATTTTTACTGGTAAGCTGCTGTAATTCCCTCTCAACTTTTCCAATGAGATCTTGTTTCTTTAAGTCTAAAAAAACATTTGTATAGATATCCCAGCGTGAAGACAACTCTCTTAACGCCTGAGTAAGGTCTTGAAGAGTTGTAGCTTTTTCAACTCTTCGCAATATAAACTGTGCAGATTCTGCTGCATCGTCAGTCAAAATCTGCTGTCTTTCAAGTGCAGCAATAACCGCATCCGCAAGATCATCATATATCTTTTTTTTTAACTGATCAGACACGACCTGTTGAGAGAGATCCATATATCTATATTAGCTATCTTTTGAATTTAATGTCAAACCCAAGTGAAGGTATATAAAGAAATATTTTCACAGAATCTCGCCCTACTTTGCTCCTTGTTTGAGCCACTTTGATAACCTTGCATACAAATTTTTCACGTTATACACTTTTTATACTAGTTATACTATCTGCCTATTGTGTACTCATGAGGTAGATAAGAAGTTATTATGGAAAATCACCCAATACCTCAAGACGTCACAGGCTTTCAGTTCAAGCTGATCGGCAGTATGACAATAAAACAATTCGCGTATGTTGCTGCGGGTACTGTCGTCGCTGTATTTGTCTACTATGTGCCTTTTCCCTTCTTGATAAAACTTCTTGTCATTCCAATTGCGGGCGGGCTTGGAGCAGCACTTGCTTTTCTCCCTATCGAAGGAAGACCTTTTGATGTGATGATGAGCAATTTCTTCAAAGATCTTTTTAGTCCAACACAGTATATCTACCACAAAACAGGTGGAACACTTTTACTCTCGACAATAGACTTAACACATCTCCAACAAGAGGTCATGCAGATGAAGACAAACCCACACAGAGATGAAAAACAAGCACGAGAACGAGCAGTGCAACTCTCACAACTCCTCCAGTCAGTGGGTTCATCAAGCAAAACACAGCTTGACGAGAAAGAAGAGATCTTTCTCAAGGCAGTTTTTGGTGGGCCTGCTCCAGCAACATTCTCAACTTCTCAAACTGACGAACTTCATATAAATCAACACCAATTATCTGCAGAGGAAATGGAAAGA
>JAUPUR010000041.1 GCA_030917445.1 Patescibacteria group bacterium
ATCCATCAAAGATTTTGGGAGGACAAGTGTTTTTTCATAGTTGTGGGATTTAATTGCATAAGCGATATCTTCAGGAATTGTTGGCTCTTTTTCTGTAATTAATACTCCGTGGATTTCGGGACGACCTTTGCACATTTCATAGTCAGCATCATGCAAGAGTCCTGTTATTCCCCATCTTATTTCCTGTTCAGGTGTATATGCTGTCTCTAGAAGTCTTTTCGATAGTGTTTTCATCACGGCTTCAGCTGCATATGAGTGCTTGAGAAGATTTTTGTTTTTGAGATACTTATGAACAATTTGTTCTGCGAGCTCTCGTGTAAACGATGTTTGTTGTTGATCCATAATAAAAGTATATCTTAGATTAGCTTGTCTTTGTAGAGTGAAAGAAATTTAGGAAATTGCGAGTGTGAGTTATCCTTTGGATAATTTTCAAGTCTAAACCACTCAAGTCCTTCAAATTTTTCAGGCTCCCCTATTTTTACTTGTTCCGGAGTCACCAAAACTTTAAAATCAAGTCCTATCCAATGAGTTTTTTTACCTTGATGGACCCTGTGTATATCTCTATGTCCTAAAAACTCAATCTTTTGGACATCGGTACAATATTCTTCTTTAATTTCTTTTTTTATTGTGTCCTCAACAGTGTCGCCAAACTCAAGTCCTCCTCCACCAATATCCCAAACTCCATGTTCGTCACGGGTTTTGGGAGATCTCTTTGCCATAATAAAGTTGCCTTTTCCGTCATGGCAAAAATAGACAACGCAGACGCCAATGTAGTCTTCACCTTTTTTCATGAGACAAGAATAACAAATGAGGAACAATGAGGCAAGGGTGGGCCCAAGAGAACTCGAATCTCTGACCTCGTCAATGTCAATGACGCGCTCTAACCAACTGAGCTATGAGCCCGAAGTTTTCCTATTATAGCATGCCTTTTCTCAACTGTAGTATTCATCCCAGGCTGGACCTGTCCGATATACTTTTCGTTGACCTCTTTGAAATGATGGGAGATCTTTAGGAGTATTCATCATATCTATTTCCCACCATGCTTTTCCACTGTGTCCAATTCTTCTTGATGTCCCTCTTAAAAAATACCCTTCGTTTTCAAAGAGTTGATCAATTTCATCTGAGGAAAATGATTTGTCATCATCATAAATATTCATAAAGAGATCTGCGTATGGTCGCGTTAACTGGTGAAGCAATGGTAAAGATTCAGCTATTTCAGAAGCTTGGACATTGCCAATGACAAGTTCAAAAATTTCTGGGTTGATTGTTTGTGGTTCATCTGGGTTTACCTTAATAATTCCAGTTGAACTCATGAATTCCTTGTGTCTTTTTATGATAATTTCGTCACCATGACCTATAACCAATAAAGGAGATCCTTCTGGTAAGTGAAAAAGAGCAGTTTTTGACCTGTCTGCCAAAGATATATTCCCTTGAATATCCCATTGATTTTCTTTTTCTTCTTGATGTGTTGTCTGTATTTCGTTTTCAATTAATGTTTGCATAAATATCACCTCCTTTCCATAAAAAAACCTCCCTTTTGGGGGAGGTTAATTACTACATAACTCTCCCCTCTTCAGCAAAGAAGCACGAGAAGTGAAAGTTTTACTGTTGTATTAAAATGAACTAAAGACATTTCCATATTTTTTAAGTAAATTTTTAAGTCTAAAAGGATTTTCCTTCAACAAAATTCTAGGATCTTCTATTGCAACATCAATCCTTTTTCCTGATATGAGCGCATATAGTGCTCTATGATTTCCATTTCCTATGACAATGACATTTCTGTCAAATTTTGTATGATAATGTAAGTATCCTGTAATTTCAGTCAATCTCGGATCTTTATCTTCAATATAATCAAGGACATTTGCTACTTTTGCATCATCAAGCCAATTTTGAGTTGTAAAAAGTTCTGAAGGTTTGACTCCTTCAATCACTGAACCACTTTCAGCTTCACTCGTTGCTAAAAATTCTTTAAATGAAACTTTTGGTCCTTCTTCTTGTTCGGCCTCAGCTGGAAAGGGATATATTTCTGTTCTCATGCAAGCAAATTATATCCTATAATCCTTTCGCGTACCAGTCATTATATTTTTTTGCTAAATTAGTTATTCTCCACACTTGTGCATCTGTGGGAAGTGAGATATTTGAAGTATTAAAAGTAACATTTTCTCGACTAAAAAGTGCATTTACTGTTCTGTGATTTCCTTCAAGTACAACTGGTACTACTCCCATGTGAGGTTTGGGATGTTGAAAGAGTGTTCCCTTTACGACGAACGCATCATCAACTCTCTCCTGTTGTGCCAAATGTGCTCTGACTGTTTTTTCAGGATCAAGCCAATCTTGAGTTGTAAAAAGCTGAGCAGGAGGAAAATCAACAATAGTCAGAGGACTTTCTGCTGTAAATCCTTTTTCTTTCCACTCTCGATATTCCATGATGATTCTTTGTTCATTTTCTACATCTCCACGAAAATAAGGATAACATTTCGGTTCATGCGAAAAAGCTGCGTTTTGTGGCATGTGTTCTTCAACTGGTTGATATTTTCTTCTTTCCATAAAAAAATCCCCTTTCGGGGACGGTAACGATTGTGTATGTAAGTATTATCAGGTCCTTACCACACCGTTACCGTCTCCTTTAAGGAGGACGATAATAATGTTAAGGACGAGATTTCTTTGTAACATAGAAGTTATTGTATCAATTTGAGAAAAGATGTCAACACATTAGCCTGTTTGTGTCACAGAACTTCTTTCATTTGACATAGTTACTGCAGTATTTCCTTTTTTCCAAGCGTCTTGAATGACTTTTCCACCCCTTTTGCCTTTTTTGCTACTCATTGCGGACAGCCATGCGCCAGCGTCTTCAACTTTACGTCTAGCATCTGAGATAACAAAAATCATCCACTCAAGAAAGTTTGTATGATATTTACCAGGTTTGGAAACTCCCTGTTCAACCGTGAAAGATGCAAATTTTTGCTCGATAATTTTTGATGATTTAGCTAGTCTTTCTACTTCTTGAAGAAGTCTATCAATTTGCAGTTTGCGTTCATTGTCTTCTCGTGAATTTTTTCTTTCAGAAACTTGTCTCATCTCAGCGAAATACTCAATTGCTGCAGAAGCATGAGAAGGTTTTTTCTCAGGAGTTTTATGTGTAGTCTCTGATTTTTTATGTTGTGAGAGGTTAAATTCTTCACCAGCTTTCATCTCTGTTTGACCGCCATGAGAAGATTTGGTATTTTCACTGCCTAAAAGTTGACTGAGGATATCTTTGGTTGTGGGTTTTATTTGCTCTTTGGCGTCGTCGGCAAAATGCCGAGCCGCTGTTTCTATTGGGTTATTAGCAGCTATTCTCTGACGTAAAAGCTGAGCAAGATTTGAAGTAGCCATCTTGGCCGCAATCTATCACAAATTGCGTAAGAAATCAAGCGTCTTCTGTTGTCTTATAATACTTGAGAGGAGATATCTGTTCGACTCGAGGTGAACTTTTTCTGCAGGATCTTTCGCTTTTTGAATTGCCTCTTCAATTTCTTTTTCATCAACACTTATATTTTCAGATTCTGCAATATTTTGGAGTGCAAATTCGAGCTTTATATCATTTGTAGCTTTTGTCTCATAATCTTTGCGAAGATCCTCTGGTTTTTTCCCTGTTGACGCGAGATATTGATCTAGAGAAAGTCCAAGGGATTTTACTTCATCAAGTGTTTGAGAAAGTAGTCTATCTACTTCAAAATCTATAAGCATTTTAGGGATGGTGACTTCAATAGTTTCGAGAATGACTTTGACAATTTCATCAAGATTTGCTTCTTTTGTCTCTTGTCCAGGAACAGCTATTTTGCTTTTTGCTGTAATGTCACTAATTTTTTTCTTGTAATCAGCAAGTTTTATTTCAGGGAGCTCACATGTTTCAGCAGTGAAAACCCATGCATCATTGAGTGCAAGCTTTTGAACGTGAACTTTTGGATTGACGATAGGTTTGAGTTTGTGTTCTTCAACAGCTTCGATATATGCCTGAGGGAGAAGATCTTTGAGTACTTCTTCTTGAATTTTTTGCTCATCTATATTGTCTTCAACGAGTTTTTTTGGGGCTTTTCCAGCTCGAAATCCCGGCATTTTTGCACTAGTTACCGTCTGATCAATGACAACTTTTCTTTTTTTATCTACTGTTTCCCAAGGAATAGTCACTGTAAGCTGAATTGTTCCGTCATCGAGACGTGCAAGAGTTGAGTTCATGAGGATATTATAACAGGAATGGCTTATGAAGCCAAGGAGTTTTTGGAGAAGTGTGCGGATGAGAGGACTTGAACCTCCAAGCCTTTTGGGCACAAGTTCCTAAAACTTGCGTGTCTACCATTTCACCACATCCGCGTACAGCTCACATTATACGTCCATTAGATTGAGATTGGAAGAGCAGCAAGCTCGTATGTTTTTTCAAACTTTTCAATCTTATTCATAAATGACGTAACTTTTTGTGCCCAAGCTGGATCAGCAGCATAAATGCGTCCAATTTCGGTAACATTTGTTGCTCCCCATTTGTTCATGTATTTTGTGCGGAGACTATGAGAAATAATAGTAATACCTTCATCCCATGATGCAAATCGTGTTACTTTATCTCCATAGACTCCCCATCCCCATCCGTTGTTTGACTGGTATGGAATTCTGTGACCAAACCATGATTCAACTCCAGATATAGAAACAACAAGTTTCCAGTCAAGATTGTTGCGGTCCGCTTCTGCAATAAATGTTTCAGCTGAGTCAACAAGAGGAGAATCATACTGAGCAAGATAAGCTCTCAAAATTTGTGCACGGTTATCTTTTTCAACAATGGTAGATGTTGAAGCAAGCACGGCAGATCTCACTGATGTCTTTTCATTTCCATGTACTTTTTCAGGCATTGAAAATACGAGACCAGCGAAGGCTATAACAAGTAATATGTTAGTAAAATATTTATTCATAGTGTTCTCCTTTTCGTGTCAATTCGAAAATGTTTCGAACCAATACGAAATGTGAGAACTGTGAGGAGTTTGAGGATCGTGAGTGGGTATAAAAAAAACCCTAAGACTTTCATCGTTAGGGTCTTTTGTATCCTGACGTCTGTGTTGGAAAACAAACCTCAGGATCTAGTTGCGGAGTATAGCATATGACTATAGGTTTGTCAAGTCTCTGGCTTTTTACTAATACTGTTCGTCTTTTAATCGTACTGGAAGAGATGTATCAGGCTAAAATGTGAAAAATGGGAGAATTGTGTAAGAAAAGATATAAGCTATTGAAGTTTTTCCATGAAGTGTCTCACGCCAAACGCCCATGAGCCATTGCTTGATGGCGTATACATTTTTTGAATTTCTTCAGGAGTAACTAAGCCGTGGCTATCTCTATACTTGGTCGCCAGAGTCTTTGTAATGACCTCTATAGCCTGATCATAGGTTTCAAAGTATGTATACCGCCCTCCGTATACTCCAAAGCCCCAGCAGTTATTGGAGCCTTCTCTAGCCTTTTTACAGAGATTGGTCTCCTGCATCGCAATAGATGGAAGGAGTCTAAAATCCATATCATATTTTTCAGCCTCAATAATAAATTTTTCTGCATATGGTTCGAGTGGTGATTTGTATTGAGCAAAGAACTGTCTGAGTGTTTCCACTCGTGCATCAGATGGAACAATTTCTTCAGTGAATGTATTTTGTGAGGTTGGAAGTGCGGCGTAGACAACCTCATTTGAAGCTGCAAGCGTCGCAACACCATTTTTGTGGTGGAGGCTTGTAAAAAGTATCATCACCAACACAATTGTCAAAACAAGAGGTGCTGCTGAGAAGAAAGTGAGGAGCAGAACGAACTTTCTCATCTATCTAACCATCGTGTCAAAGATATGACTGTCTGTCAATATTTGCTAGATACTCTTTTTATATCAAAATGTAGTAAAATTCTTCTACAATTGCCGAAGTGGTGAAATTGGTATACGCGCTGGCTTCAGGTGCCAGTGGCCGCAAGGTCGTAGGGGTTCGAGTCCCCTCTTCGGCACAT
>JAUPUR010000042.1 GCA_030917445.1 Patescibacteria group bacterium
AAGATTCTTTCTTTGATAATAATTGCAATGACAAAAATTCCAAGTAATATTCCCCCGACGATATGAACTGTGTGTTGTTTTATCCAGGACACGGTGTTATTTTCAGTTGTTTTAGGAGAAATAGTTTTTTCACGATCTACTCGTATATCATACGTTAGAGTAAATGCCTCAAAAGATGAGTCAGTAGATTCTCCCATGACCTTGATTGTGTAGAGGCCTTTTTTAGGAAAGACATAGCTAAAGATTGCCTCTTCAAGTGTCGGGGTAGTAGAAGATTGAAAAAGATCTTGTTTGAGTATTTCTTTATTATTTTCAGAAATCGCTACAGTACAGATACAGAGTGATGGATCAAATTTGCCTTGTGTATCTTTAAATTCAAAGAAAAAATCAGTGGCTTCCCCAACAATTGGATTATCATCAGGCGTTACATGAAGAACAGCTCCAATTGTTTGGTCTTTTTCAAGAACATGAGCAAATGTTTGTTTTTGTGTTGCTATAAGAAGTGTTACTACAAATGTTAGAAGGAGTATGTTTTTTTGCATGTTATTTAACAGTGATGGTAAAGTCAGCAGTGATAAGCGTTCCATTTGGATTGAATTGCGCAAAGAGTTTGTAGGTACCCTTTTTAATCGGTCCGTAAATACCCATCGGGAGGAATTCAACAATTGGCCCACTCGTACTCTCTTTTTGGGGTTGAATAAGTGAGAATGGATGAACATGGACATAATCATAACTTTTCGTGTTGATCATCACAAGATGTCCAAATGAGGCAAGGTACGGTTTGAGTGTTTTAACATCGTTTCCTTGTGAGTCTTTGATGGTGAAGGTCATTTTTTTGTTTCCAAGTGATAGTTCTTGCGAAGTAAAGGTGTCCTTATTCAAAGTAATAGTATATCCGTCAACAGTATCACTTAATTTTTCAGGAAATGTCGATACAGTTTTTTCCTCATCTCCCACATTGACAGTAAATCCCATTTGTTGTTCGATTGCACCGAGAGGTTGAAAATCTGTGTAAAGATGATAGCGTCCATTGCGAGGGAAAGTTGCGTCAATGGAAAAAGTATTTTTATTTTGTTCGGGATGAATATGTTCAAAGTAAGTGAGTGATTCATCAACAATGATTAAATGCATAAGCTTTTCATATGCACGTTGATAGAGAAGTTGGGGTGTTCCATTTGCCGCATCATAAATGGTAAAAACTAAGGGAATTTTTGTTTGTGGCACTATAATATCAGGAGTTGTTAAACCTACAGTGTATCGCTTAGATCGATCTCCTGTTAGCGATGGGTTCTGGGAAATTTGTAACGTCTGTTGAGCATCTTTTGCAAGTTGTTGATGAAATGAATGAAGTCCTATCTTTTGTAATTGTTCAGAAAAAAGAGATGAAAGAAAGAAAAAAATAAGAAAACCACTGAGTATTCCAGTGAGTAGAAGAGGAGTATGCGTTTTAAAATATTTTTTCTGTAAAAATTTATCTAAACGCACTGCCTCAAGTATGAGGAGAAGTGAAAAGAAAAAGAAGAAAAGTTGAGGAATAATTTTTGAAAGGTCAGTAAAATGAGTCCCCAGCATAAGTGTGTGAATAAGTATAAAAAGACTCGCAAGGTAAATAAATCTGTGAAGCTTTTTCCACGTAGGAAATGTTAAGTATGAGACTGCTTTATCAAATGAGGTTAGTGTGAGAAAAAAGAGTATTTGTAAGCTAACAAATCCAAGAAAAAGTGAAAAAAGATATCTATCACTTAAAAAACCTAATCCTTCAAATCCTTGGAGTTGTCCGAAAAATCCGATAAGTGAGTGCAGAAGAGCAAAAAAGAACGCAGAAACTCCTATGGCTCGTCTAGCCTTTGTGTACTGGGTTTTGAATGGGAGTAAAGGAAAAGCGCTATAGAGTGGAGATGGTAGAAGTGCAAGATAGAGAAAAATTAGAGAGATAAATGCACTCATTTGATTCATACGGATTAGCTGAAGGTTTGAAGAAGTATAAAAAGTCATGCAAAAGAGAATGAGAAGTCCAGCAATAACTGAGGAAAAGAGAAGGATATAAAACCGAATGTTCGAGAAAAGGTCACGCATGAAGTTACTCAACTATACCACTCAAAGAATTATCTGAGAAGTGAGTGACATCGGCCAATGTGTAGCTCCCAATTGAGGTTCTTTTTATGGTCAAAGCTACTGCGCCACAACCAAGAAGCTCTCCCATTGTATGAATAAGTCCTCGAACATATGTGCCACTTGAACAACTCAACTGGAATTGTGCAACGGTTAAAGGTGTATCAGGGTTTTTGTTTTTGATGTCTTGCCATGAAGTAAGAATGTCATTTTGTCGAAAATCACCTTTTATGTTTTGTACGTCACTTTGTGTTTGCTTAATGATGTCATAAAGAGAAATTGTTTCAGTACCTAAGAGGTGGAGTGTTGAGATCGTGATCTCTCTGTCGGGTATGATGATCTCAGAAAGTTTATTCTGCCTAGCCCAGTAGTAGAGAGGTTTTCCATTATATGTTTTTGAAGAATAAGGTGGGTACTCTTGTTTTTTAAGAGATGAAATATGAGGGAGAATGACCTGTATGTCTTCTCGATCAATATGCAAAGATTTATTAAAAGAAGTCACAATACCAAGTCGATCATATGTATCTGTAGTAATCCCAAAAATACATGAAAAATGATATGTTTTTGAAAGAGATTCGTAGTCTTTCCTTTTTTTATTTTCTTCATCTATTAGGAGAAGGAGTAGCCCTTCAGCGAAAGGATCAAGTCTCCCTGCATACCCAATTTTTGTGTCTGAAAATGAAAGATTGGTTTTTTTAAATTCAGTAATAACATCAAGAGGTGTAAGTAAAAAAGGTTTGTAAAGGAGCAATGGCATAATGGATGACATTTTAGCAGATAAGAAGTAGAATAGAGTAAGAGAGGAGGTGAGAGTATGAATTTTATTTTGTGGATAATCCTCGGAGCTGCTGCAGGCTGGGTTGCATCTATGGTCATGAAAACTGACGCAGAGCAAGGTGCACTTATGAATATTATTCTTGGCATTATAGGCGCGTTCATTGGCGGTTTTGTCATGAATATGTTCGGACAGTCAGGTGTTAGTGGCTTCAATCTTTATAGTTTCTTAGTAGCAGTACTTGGTGCCGTTATTCTTATTGGCATTGGAAAGGCACTTCGCGCTCGCTAACAAAAGAAATATCCTAGGAGATTAGCACTCTATCAAAAGTATTGCTAATTGAGGTTTTCTGTGATATATTTTTGTCATGGAAAATCAAAATTTAGATTTTTTAAAGCCTCTCGATCCTCAAGAGGCGCTTAAAAAATTCACTCTCAACCTCACGCAATCTGCAAGGTCAAATAAAATTGATCCAGTTGTTGGGCGTGAGATTGAGATACGTCGTGTGATGGAAATTCTTTCGCGACGAACTAAAAATAACCCAATCCTCATTGGTGATCCTGGTGTTGGTAAAACAGCAATTGTTGAAGGCCTCGCACAACAAATATCATCAGGTAAAGTACCAACAACACTTAAAAATAAAGAACTTCTTGTTCTTGATTTTGCACAGCTTTTAGCAGGGGCAAAGTTCAGAGGAGAATTTGAGGAAAGGCTAAAAAGCGTAATCAAAGCAGTTGAAGAAGCTGAAGGAAAGTACATTATTTTCATCGATGAACTGCATACACTTGTAGGAGGAGGAGCTGCAGAGGGTTCTGTTGATGCTGCGAATATTCTCAAGCCTTCTCTTGCAAGAGGTCTGATGCGAATGATAGGTGCAACTACCGTAACCGAATATAGAAAATATATTGAAAAAGATCCGGCTCTTGCTCGAAGATTTCAGCCAGTGTTAGTGAATGAGCCAACAATTGAGGATACAATCTCAATCTTAAGAGGAATTAAAGAGAAGTACGAACTTCATCATGGTATTCGTATTACTGATGATGCAATTATTGCGGCAGCTAAATTATCAGTGCTGTATATTCCTCATAGATTTCTACCAGATAAAGCAATTGATCTTATTGATGAAG
>JAUPUR010000043.1 GCA_030917445.1 Patescibacteria group bacterium
CACCTCCAAACGCCAATGGATCACTTCATTTCGGTCATGCAATGATGGTTCTTGAAGATATTTTGATTCGATTTAAAAGGATGCAAGGGTATGCAGCATTATGGATTCCTGGTGCTGATCACGCAGGATTTGAGACACAGTTCGTTTTTGAGAAGAAACTTCAGGAGAATGGAAAATCTCGATTTGATTACGCAAGAGAAGAGCTCTATCAAATGATTTGGGATTATGTAGAGGAGAATAAAGGGGGAATGGAGAATCAATTAAGGAAATTAGGGTTTTCACTTGATTGGAGCAGAAGACGTTTTACCCTTGATAAAGATATTATTCAGGTTGTCTATAAAACATTTAAGAAAATGTATGAGGAAGAACTTATTTATAGAGATTTAAGACTTGTTAATTACTGTACACGAGATGGGACATCATTTTCCGATCTTGAGGTCATTTACGAAGAGAAAAGTAGTCCGCTTTACTATATTAAGTATGGACCACTTGTTTTGGCTACTACACGACCCGAGACTAAATTTGGAGACACTGCTGTTGCAGTACACCCTCAGGATGATAGGTACAAACAATTCATTGGACAGACAATTGAGATTGAAACAGTCTTAGGTGCATCGAAAATTACTGTTGTTGGGGATGAGATGGTTGATCCAACATTTGGGACGGGTGTTGTGAAAATTACTCCAGCACATGATTTTAATGATTTTGATGTCGCAAAAAGACACAATCTTCCACTTAAACAAGTCATTGGATATGATGGAAAGCTCAATGAACACGCTGGCGAATTTGCTGGTCTCTATGTTAAGCAGGCTCGTACTGCAATCGTACAAAGGATGCAAGAAAAAGGACTTATAGATAGAATAGATGAAAAATATGTTCATCGAGTAGGAGTGTGTTACAAATGTAAGTCAGTTATAGAACCTCTTCCAAAAGAACAGTGGTTCGTTAAGGTAAAACCACTTGCAGAAAAGGCGCTGATGGCCGTTGAAAAGCAAGAAATAAAAATATCTCCAGATAATTTTAAATCACAGTACAATCAGTGGCTAGGCAATTTAAGAGATTGGAACATAAGTAGGCAAATTGTTTGGGGAATTCAAATACCAGCGTGGAAAAGTAAAAAAACTGGCGAATGGTGCATTACTGATGGAGAGACACCTGACGGGGATGAATGGGAAAGAGATACAGATACTTTTGATACATGGTTTTCAAGCGGACAGTGGCCTTTTGCGACGTTGATGGTTAAAGATGGGGATTTTGAAAAATATTATCCAACTTCTGTTATGGAGACTGGATACGATATTCTAAGAGCATGGGTCTCTCGAATGGTTATGCTTGGGTATTATGTAACTGGTAAAAAACCTTTTTCAGATATAGTACTTCATGGGCTAGTTAACGATCCGTATGGGAAAAAGATGAGTAAATCCAAAGGTAATGTTGTAAATCCTCTCGAGGTTGTTTCGGAGTATGGTGCAGATGCTGTTCGATATGCTTTGGTGTACGGGACTGCACTCGGTCATGATCAAAGTTTGTCATATCCAAAACTAGATGCGATGAGAAAATTCACAAATAAATTATGGAACATGGCTCGCTTTTTAGAGATGAAAAGGATTGAAGGGGCAGAGTTAATATCATTCGTAAAGTTAAGAGAAGTAGCAGAGCATGAGAATGATAAAGAAATGGTTGCCAAAGTAGAAGATGTTGTAGTGAGAGTAACAGCTTTTTTAGACGAATACGATTTTAATCATGCTTCTCAGACACTTTATGATTTTGCATGGCATGAGTATGCTGACAAGTACATTGAGGATGTTAAAAATAGAATGGATGTAAAGAGTAGTTCAATTGCACAAAGCCTTTACGTTGTTCTTCTTCAGTTACTTCATCCATTTATGCCTTTCGTAACAGAGGAAATTTACTTAAAAATCCCAGGACATCAAGACTCACTTGTCATCTTGCCATGGCCTCGCAAAGAGGAGTGATGGTATACTTTTGATATGAAAAAGAAAGTAATAGCCTCAGAACATAAAAAAGAAGTCAAAAATTCCCCGAGTATATCCCGAATGATTCCCGAACTTTCTAAAGAAAATATCTTTTATATAAAGATAATTGTTGCCAGTTTTATCTCAGGGATACTGTTAATGGCTATTAGTCTTAAAGGGTATGAATTAATAAAATTGAGAGATGAGCTTGTTGAAACTCAGTCACAGAGAAGTCAGTTATCAACACAGCTGACGTATTGGGAGAATGTGGCAGAGGATTATAGTGGATATCGAGACGCATATTTTAGTATTGCAGTATTATCTTTCCAGCTTGGAGATAAGAAAAAGGCACGGGAATCGTTAATTGAAGCATTAGCGCTTGATCCGCAATTTAAAGAGGGAAGAGAGTTTGGAAAAAAAGCAGGACTTTTATAGAGATTAGCCTTCTTTTTGCTCGGATGAAGATTCAGTGGAATCAGCAGTCGATGAATCTTCTTTAGTAGTTTCTTGGTTTTCGTCAGTTGCTTGTTCGCCTTCTTCTGTTGTCTCTTCAGCGACAGGTTCTTCTTCGACAACAATCTCTGCAATTTTTGCCAAAACTTGTCCTTCGTCGGTAAGAATAGTAACTCCTTCAGGTGCTTTGAGGTCAGCAACGGTTAATTGATCCTCAACAGCTGCAAGAGATTCAATTGAGACTTCAATGTTTTCGGGGAGAGCCTCAGGAAGTGCTTCAACCTCGACTTCATTAAGTGTTTGTAGGAGTGTACCGATATTTCCTGTGACTGCAGGTGATTCGTTCAAAAGTACAAGTGGAACCATTGTTTTGACTTTTTCTTTGAGGTTTACTTGATAAAAATCAACATGAAGTGGAAGGTTAGTACGAAAATTCATATGCATATTTTTAATGAGTACAGGTCTTTTTTGTTCTTCAACCATCAAATCAATGAGTCCTGTTTCTCCAACTTCTTTATAAACAGACATAAAATCAGTGAGAGGAAGTTCAAGAGCAACAGATGAAAGGTCTTTACCATAAACATTTGCAGGAAGTATTCCTTGACGTCGAAGCTTTTTAATTTGTTTACCGAGTACCGTTCTTTTGGTTGCCTTAAGTTGAGGATGTTTCATATTAACTAGTTTAGCTTATCATTGATAAGCTTTGATTGCAAGTATAGCATAATCAACGCACACTGTCAAACTATAGGGCATTATTTTTATGAGAATTATGTATAATATGCTGATGAGAATACTTGGCGTGGATCCTGGAATCGGTAGGCTAGGATGGGGAGTAATTGAGGTCGAAGGGCAAAAGCAAAAAGCTATAGCATATGGTTGTATTGAGACATCAATGAAAACAACTGAGGAAAAAAGAATACAGGAAATTTTCCATGAATTACAAAAAATACTCATTCAAACAGAACCGGACGTACTTGCAGTTGAAGAGTTGTTCTTTAGTCGAAATGTTACAACAGCATTCTCAGTTGGCCAAGCACGAGGAGTAGTCCTTCTCGCAGCTGCCGAAGCGGGGATTCCGCTTGCTTCATATTATCCTACAGCGGTAAAAAGTGCTGTCACAGGATATGGAAAAGCAGATAAAGCGCAAATAGGGCAGATGGTAAAAGCAATTCTTAAGCTTGAAAGTCTTCCAAAACTTGACGATACTACTGATGCTCTTGCTGTTGCACTGACACATGCATTTACTGCTAAGTTTAAGCGAATAAAAAGCCTGTGATATAATGCCTTTACTTCTTTATGATAGGCATGTTGGAAGGCCTGGTTGCCCTTAAAAATAACCCACACATCATTTTAAATGTCTCTGGCGTTGGATATAAAATCCTTGTTTCCTCGTCTCTCTTTAATAAACTTCTTTTACAATCTCCTCTGATACTTTTTATCCATACACATGTTAGGGAAGATGCTCTTGAGCTTTTCGGTTTTGAAACTGCTGAAGATCTTAAGCTCTTTGAGTATTTAATAAGTGTTTCAGGGGTTGGAGGTAAAACTGCGCTTGGAGTTTTCTCTGTTGGAACAAAAGAAGAGATTGTTGATGCAATTGTTAAAGGTAATGTTTCTTTCTTTACAGCAGTTCCACGTTTGGGTAAGAAAAATGCTCAGAAAATAATTATTGAATTAAAAAATAAACTTGGAGGACTGGAAGACTTAGATCTTCGTGATACAGGGAGAAATGAGAAAGATGAAGCAATTGCTGCTCTCTTGCAATTTGGGTATAGTGAGCGAGAGGCAGATACTGCCGTCACAGCTGTAAGTATAGAGGGGATAAGTACAGAAGAAATTGTAAAACGTGCATTAAAACATGTAGGAAAGGGAAAGTAATATGAATGATGACAAACAAACAGATATTCTCAAGATCGAACCAGAAGAAGAAAAAGTATTGATATCCCTTAGAGCTCAAAGTTGGAATGAATTTTTAGGTCAGGAAGGGATTAAAAAATCGCTGAGAATTTCAATTGATGCTGCAAAAGAAAGGGGAGAAGCACTTGAACATGTTCTTCTTTATGGCCCACCAGGTCTTGGGAAAACAACTCTGTCACATATTATTGCAGGAGAGATGGGTAAAAATATTCGAGTAACCTCAGGTCCTGCAATTGAGCGCGCTGGAGATCTTGCTTCAATTTTAACAAATCTTGAAAAAGGAGATATTCTTTTTATTGATGAAATACATAGATTACAAAAATTAGTTGAAGAAACACTGTATCCAGCAATGGAGGATTATGCCTTGGATATTATTTTAGGCAAAGGTCCTTCTGCACGAACACTACGACTTGATCTCCCTCCATTTACTATAGTTGGTGCAACGACTCGGGTCGGGGCTATTTCTGCACCGCTGAGAGATAGATTTGGAGTGGTACATCGCCTCAATTTTTACTCTCCAACAGAGATGATAGTAATTCTTAAAAAGGCATCTGAGAAGTTGCAATTACATATTGATGAGGAAAGTCTTCATCATATTGCAATTCGATCACGAGGAACACCTCGCATAGGATTGAAACTCTTGAAAAGAGTCAGAGATTTCGCTCAAGTACATACAAAAGGAAAGGTTACTCAAGATGTCATAAAAGAGACGATGGATCTACTTGAAATTGATCATGAAGGACTCGATCCTTTGGATAAAAAATACTTACGTGCAATTATTGAAAAACATAGCGGGGGACCAGTTGGACTAGATACAATTGCTTCGACAATTGCAGAGGATAGTACAACACTTGAGGATATGGTTGAGCCATATCTTTTACAGCTTGGTTTTATTAAAAGATCACCACGTGGAAGAATTGCAACAGAGAATGCCTACAAACACTTTGATCTCAAGACAAAAGATAATCCTCAGCAACCACTTTTATAACTCAAACCCTATCTCAAAGATTGGATGAAAAAATGGCGTAAATATTATCATTGATTGAAGAAGAAGTGTGATGATGACGGTGACAATAAGGAATTTATTTGGTCTGAAAATATTTCTTCCTCTTACGAGAAATGCGAGTCCCATGTGTGAAACAACAAGCGTCGTGAAGACAATAGTTCGTGCAGTTGTTTCTGATGTGAACTGATATAAAATTGCAAAAAGAACAATGAGAAAGAAGCTTAATGTAAGGCCAATTGATCCTGTGAGAAGAAGACGTGAACGATTGAGGATTGGTATTTTAGGATCACGTGGAGGTTGTTTGAGTGCATAAGGATCTTTATTGTCGCTTGCAAGGGCGAGCGCTGGAAGACCATCAGTGACCAGATTTATCCAAAGAATTTGTGTTGGGAGAAGTGGAGCCGGCATACCAAGGAGTGTTGCGAAGAAAACAAGCGAGAGTTCTGAGATGTTTCCTGCAATGAGATAAGTAATCGCCTTTACAATATTGTGATAGATTCTTCTCCCTTCTTCAATTGCTTTCACAATTGTTGCGAAGTTATCATCTGCAATAACAATATCACTCGCTTCTTTTGCTACATCAGTTCCTGATTCTCCCATTGCGACACCTACATCTGCCTTTTTGAGTGCAAGAGCATCATTTACTCCATCTCCCGTGACTCCAACAACAAAACCTTGTTCTTGAAGCAGTCGAGTGAGGCGCATTTTGTCTTGAGGCTTTGTTCGTGCAAAGATACGAGTTTTTAAGATAATTTTCTTAAGTTCAGCGTCACTAAATTTCTCAAGATCATCACCTGTCAACACATCCTCGTTTTCACCAAGTAGCCCAATTTCTTTTCCGATTGCCATTGCAGTAAGTTCGTTATCACCTGTGACCATAATTGTTTGGATACCGGCTTTTCGTGCGGATTCAATCGCATTCTTTACTTCTTCACGTGGAGGGTCATAGATACCTACAAAACCTAAAAATGTGAGATCCTTTTCATGTTGTTCTCTGGAAGCTTTTGAGAATGAGCCAGTTTTACTTGCAAATGCAATAACACGAAGCCCTTTTTTTGCAAATGAGTTATATTGTTCTTCAATTTTCTTTCTTTTTTCTCCTGAAACTTTACTTCTCTCAAGAACAGCCTCTGGAGCGCCTCTCACAAAAACATGTGTATTTTTTTGTTCTTTCCAAACCGTTGTTATAGTTTTTGTTTTTGAATCGAAAACAAATTCATCAATAATACTGCCTTGTGATATTTCGTCGTGTATACTTTGTTGTTCTTTAACACTCCATTCAAGAAGTGCTCCATCTGTTTTGTCTCCAGCAATTTCATACCCTTTTTCTCCTTTGTGTATAAGCGAGGCAGTATTGCCAAGAACTGAAGCGAAAAACATATGTGCAAGATTTTTAGGGGACTCAGTCCAAACCTCTTTAACCTTCATACGGTTTTGAGTGAGAGTGCCAGTTTTGTCAGTTAAGATGTATTGGACCGCACCAAGAGTTTCAACTGAGGGCATTTTTCTGACAATTGCATGTCTTTTTGCCATTCTGCTTGTTCCGATTGCAAGTGCAATAGTAATAACTGCTGGAAGTGATACTGGAACAGCCGCAATTGCAATACTGACAGCTAAAAGAAGGAGGGGTGTAAATTCTCGTCCTTGAATAATTCCAACAGGAATAATAAGAAAAGCAACAGCAACTGCAACAACAGACAGGGTTCTCCCTAATCGAGCAAGTTGAATTTGGAGTGGGGTTTTTTCTGATTCAATAGTTGAAAGTGTTTGTGCAATTTGACCAAATTTTGTCTCCATTCCTGTATTTTGAATTTTCATGTAGCCTTTTCCTTTCGTAATGAGCATTCCAAGATATATCTCATCACCACCTTCTTTGATAACGGGGAGAGATTCTCCTGTGAGAAGAGATTCATCAGTTTCAAGATGATGTTCTTTGAGTAGGATTCCATCAGCTGGGATTCTGTCGCCTTCTGTTAAAAATACTATGTCACCAGGTACTAAATCTTCACTTGAGACAAGCTCTTCTTTTCCATCTCTCATAACACGTGCTTGAGACGTTGTATAGGATTTGAGTTTTTCAAGTGATTTTTCTGCTTTGTATTCTTGAATAAATCCAAAGATACTATCAAGAAAAATAATTGAAAAGATAAAAATACTATCTAGTGATTCTCCAATAAAAAATGAAAGAACAGCAGCTATGACAAGAATGCCATTAATGACGCTTAAAAATTGTGAAAGAAAGAGTTTGAGTGCTGAAGTTGATTGCTTTGTCTGAATAAGATTTTTACCAAATTCTTTTTGTTTTTGCTTTACCTGATCGAGGCTTAGTCCGGGTTCCATTATTTCATTGTAGCAATTTTTCTAGAGACAGTCTTCTCTGTATCTCTTTTCATGCATATTAAAAAAAGATGAAGAAGTTGCATTATATTGTGCTAGGAATTGAAGTGCATCACAATTCTGAGGATCTATTGCTAAAAGTTTTTCAACGAGATGGACTTGGTTTTGTACATCAGCTGTCAGGACAAAGAAATTAAGCGCACGAAGAATATCTTTTTTTCCACCATTATGAAGTGAAGTCATTCTGAGATTATCATGAGGCTGAGCAAACCTTTTTATAATTGCAGCATTTTTCTTAACGTCTTTAACAAGAATAATCACATAGGGATCAAGGTAGACTGTTTTCCATGAAGGATTTTGAATAATATCCTGAAGGAATTTTTGCGCCCATGGTGTCATATCAGTGTGTGAGAAAAAAATTGTATTAAACGCATATTTTTTATCGTAAGTTTTAAACAGCTCAGGATCTTCTTGGAGAGGGATGTACACTTCTTGAATAAAATCAGCGGGGTATGCTTCAGGTCGTCCATCAATGAATACTTTTTCTTTGGGGTAAAGTCGAAAAATGAGATAACTTCCGATATCAAAGTTATTAAATAGAGGTCCTTGAAGTTTGTTCTGTATAAAAAAGTTGACACCTGGTGTTGCGCCCGTATCTGGTTTCGCTTCTAGTGTTTTGAGAGACGAAATGTGAAGAATTTGAAAAAGGAGTATGAATAAAATCAATAATCGCAAGGAATAAAGAGGTAGCTTTTTCAGATGCAGTTGAGGGAAAAGTGAAATTATTTTGACTATTGTTTGTGTTAAGAGGTATGAGAAAGTAGGAAGAATTGCGAACACAAATAGTGGAAAGTTTCTGACTGCAGCAAAACTAATCATAGTAAATGAAATAATTAAAAGAATATCGATAAGACGAATTTTTTTAAAAGAGATAATCATGCAAATGATAAGAGATGCAAGAGTGAGAAGAAGGTATGTGAACGATGATTTATAAAACCCCAGTGATGCGAGGAAAAATGGTGTTTGATTTTCTTCAATAGTATATCCGTAATTTGAAAATACTGTGAAAGGGTAGAAAGCTCCTTGAAGGAAGTGAGGGTTGAGAAGGGTTGCTATGAGACACAGAATAAGTGTCAAAAATAGGGAGACATTTTTTTTATTGCTAACATCTCCTTTAGTTTTTATCAAATTATCAATAAAGAAAAGACCAAGTATTCCTATGCCTATTGGAAAATAAATATGTGAATTTACCCAGAGGACTGAAATGAAAGGAAGAACAAAAAGAAGATTTGTTTTTTTGGCATAATTCTTAAAGAGAATAAAGACAAAAATACTCAGGAAAAGAAAACTAAAAAGCTCTGGCCTTATATCGGTTCTTTCAAAAAGGATGCGCAGGAAGAGTGCACTTGAGAAGATGACCGCCAGCGTGTGTGCATTCTTTTGTGAAGTCTTGAAAACAAGTAAAGATGCTGTAAAAACCAGGAGAAGTGAAAGTATCATGAGTCCGTTATAAGAAAAGTGATTATAAATAACAGCAAAAATTATTTCGGGAAGATAATGATGGTTGATAAAAGGGAAAGATGGGTGTGTATATGAAAAGAGGTTAATTGAAGGGATAACTTTATTTTCAAGAATAATGTTTCCGGTGAGAATGTGTCTCCCAAGATCTTGAGTTATGGCAGAAATAGTATGAAAGTATCCTACAAAAAGGAGGACACCCAAAAGCAAAACTGATAGCCATGAGAAGAGATTTGTCGAGATGGATTTATTCTCTGTTCTCATAAAATTTCAATATAGTTTTCCCGATTTCTCCGATAGTCTTCTTTACTGTGTCTTCGTCCGTTCCGATGTCTGATGTAAAAATTGCAATAGAGTAGGATTTATCATGATACTCAATTATTCCAATGTCATGAAGACTTCCCACGGCATCACCAGTTTTGTGATATATGACCGCGTCTTGTGGTAACTGAGACGGAAGTCTATCCTCAATATCTGTCTCATTCATAAATCCTAAAAGCTCTTTTGTCTTGGGTTTTGAGGTAATTTTTTCGTTATAGATAAGTGAGAAGAGAAGCGACATGTCTTCAGGAGATGTAAGATTTTCTTCCATTTCAGTTTGAGTCATTCCAAGTTCTTCAATTGTATTTTGTATGACCTCTGTTCCAATTCGATTACTTAAAATATGCGCAGCAGTGTTATCTGATTGTTTCAGTGCTAGTTTTGCAAGAGTTTTAAGTGAGTATGTGCTACCTGGTTTTTGGTAGCGAAGGCTTCCAGTACCATAGTCTTGAATATCAACTTCTTGAAGTGTAATCTGTTCGTCAAAATTAATTTTGCCTTTATGTTCAAGATAGTAGAGAACCGCAACTATGGGAACCTTATTGACACTTGCAGCAGTAAAGAGTTCTTGTTCATTTATACCAAAGGATTTTTCTTCTGTGAGGTCGGTGAAATAGATTCCATAATTTCCCTTTTTATCTTTTACGATTTTTTCAATTTCTTTTTTTAGATCTTCATGATATCTCTCAGGGGAGTTCATAACTGTAAAGCGGGGCAGCGAAGGAATATTTCTTCCAATTAATAGAACAACGAGAGTATAAATGAGGATCGTAAAGAGTTTTCGCATGGGATTGACTTTCTTATTAAAGCGAAGCTTATTGAGCTTGTCAAACTTTTTCTGAAGCTATGCTCTATATTGTAGAGCTTCAGAAATATGTGACGGTAAAATGATTGGCGCACCTTCAAGATCAGCAATTGTCTGTGCAACTTTAATTGTTCGATAGTATGCTCGTCCTGAAAGTTTTAACATCTCAACCGCTTTGCGAAGAAGAACAATGCAGTCATCTGAAAGAGGTGTATAAAGTCGAATACCCTTTGTACTAAGTTCTGCATTTGATAGATAGGGTGAATCTTTATATCGTTCTTGTTGTCGTTCTCGAGCAAGTGTTACTCGCTTCCTTACCTCATATGATGATTCACTTTTATCCGTTGTTTTCTCTGTAAGCCTTTCAACTTTTACTGCAGGAACGGTAAGATGGAGATCAATGCGATCAAGAAGTGGCCCTGAAATTTTTTTCTGATAACGGAGAACGCTTGAAGGGAGGCAACTACACTCTTTTGTTTCATCTCCAAAATATCCACATGCGCAAGGATTTTGAGCAGCAATTAACATACATTTTGCTGGGAAATTAACTTTTCCTTGAGATCTTGCAATATGGACGACACCATCTTCAATAGGTTGCCTCAGTGTTTCAAGGACATGGCGTGGGAATTCTGGCAGTTCATCAAGAAAAAGTACACCTCGATGGGCAAGAGTAATTTCACCTGGACGAGGAGTTGATCCCCCTCCGATAAGACCAACTAAGGAAGTTGTGTGGTGAGGAGAGCGAAATGGTCGAGTAGAGATAATATCTCCATGCGGCAGGAGTCCAGAGATACTATAAATTTTTGTTACCTCAAGTGCTTCCTGAAAGGTAAGAGGAGGGAGGATGGAAGGGAGAGTTCGCGCGAGAAGCGTTTTTCCAGCACCTGGTGGCCCTTTAAGAAGAAGATTGTGACCGCCTGCGGCCGCAATTTCGAGTGCTCTTTTTGCTTGCTCTTGCCCTTTGATATCGCTCATATCAAAGTCATAAGTGAGATCAGTACTTTGTGAAAAAGGAGTATAGGGAAGAGGATTAAGTGGAAGTTGATGTGATAAATGTTTGAAAAGAGAGAGGAGGGAGGAAATTGCATAGAGAGTAAGACCTTCTATTACCTGAGCTTCTCGAGCATTTTTTTCTGGTAAAAAGAGTGTTGAGTAATTAAACTTTTTTGCCATGAGCGCTTGAGGTAAAACTCCAGGAACAGCTCGAACATCACCATTTAGTGAAAGTTCGCCTGTTATGACTGCGTTGCTGAGATCAGCTTGAAGTTGTCCTGATGCAATGAGTATGCCTACTGCTATTGGTAAATCAAAGTAGGGCCCTTCTTTTGGAAGGTCTGCTGGCGCTAAGTTAACAGTGATACGTTTTGCTGGGAAATCAGCTCCAGAATTTTTAATAGCTGAACGAACCCGTTCTTTTGCTTCGTCAACAGACTTATCTGGGAGCCCAACAATAGTAAAAGAGGGGAGGCCTTGAGAGGCAATATCAACCTCCACTTCGATAGGAAGTGCATCAAGCCCAACAACTGCAGAAGAAAATATCTTTGCAAGCATGACTATACTCATAGTAACGAATTATAAAAAAAAGAAAAGGGGATAGTAGGGGATATACCTTATATAGTATAATAAATATATGGAATTAATTATATTGCTACCAATTTTATTTATTATTCTTATTTCAATAAAACAAATAAATCAGTACGAAAGGGGAATCAAATTCTCATTCGGTAAATATACGGGAATGATGCAGCCTGGGTGGAGACTCGTTTTACCTATTGTTCAAGGATACAGAAGGGTGGATATCAGAACCAAAGCAGTTGATGTTCCAGATCAGGAAGCAATTACCAAAGACAACGTTTCAGCACGTATATCTGCAGTTATTTATTACAAGGTTGTAGATGCTTCAAAGGCAGTGCTTGAAGTAGAGGATTTTTACTTTGCTATTCATCAACTTGCTCAAACAACAATGAGAAATGTGATTGGTGAGGTTGAGTTAAATGATCTTCTGGCTAATAGAGATAAAATAGCAAGTCGAATTAGTGATATTGTGCGTGAGACAACAGGAGGGTGGGGGATTGAGGTACTTTCTGTTGAGCTGAAAGATATAATTCTTCCAGAGGACATGAAAAGGACGATGGCAAAACAAGCTGAAGCAGAAAGAGAGAAGAAAGCAACAATTATTAATTCAGAAGGGGAGGTTATTGCTGCAGAAAATCTTGCAAAAGCAGCACATTTGATGGCTAAGGCACCAGGTGCGCTTCATCTTCGAACACTTAATTCAATAAATGATATTTCCAGTGATCAGTCAAATACAGTGGTTTTTGTAACTCCAATTGAAATTCTTCGTGCAATTGAAGGCGTTGCTGACTCAGTTTTGAAAAAAAGATCCTCAAAATAGATTGATTCCTCAAGATTAATAGAATAGAAGGAGAGTGGGGGAAGTAGAAAAAAATACGAATGATACACTTTGATCTATTTGATATAGTATGATACAGTTTTCACAGAGAGTTTGAGAATTTTCACAAAGTGCGTCGATTGTATAAAATTGCATAGGTGTGGATAACTTTATCTTGACATCATATGCATGTGAGAGATAAGATATTTTATGGATACAAAGAAGTTGATAAAGGGTCTGACCTTTGATGATGTTCTCCTCCTTCCAGGCTTTACAGATTTTGAAAGATCACAAATTGATCTTTCTACTCCTCTTACAAAAACTATAACCCTTAAAATTCCTTTTGTTTCATCCCCGATGGACACAGTAACTGAGGCAAATTTGGCCATAGCACTCGCTACTATAGGGGGTATTGGCATTATTCATCGTAATCTGCCAATTGCTCATCAGGCTCGTGAGGTTGAACAGGTGAAAAAAAAGAAGCTTTTGGTTGGTGCAGCTGTCGGTGCTAGCAAAGACGCAAAAGAACGTATTGAAGCACTGGTAAAAGCAAAAGTTGATGTGATTGTTGTTGACTCTGCTCATGGCTTCTCCACCGGTGTGATAGAGACAACAAAATGGATCAAGCAAAAATATTCTACGACGCAAGTGATCACAGGAAGTGTTGCGACATTTGAGGGTGCAAAGGCACTTATCGAGGCTGGTGCTGATGCTTTGAGGGTCGGTATGGGACCTGGAGCAATTTGTACAACTCGAATAATTTCTGGTATGGGTGTTCCACAAATTACTGCGCTGAGAGATACAGTGAAAGCAGCAAGAGACAAAAAGATTCCTGTTATCGCAGACGGAGGGATTAAGTACTCTGGAGATATTGTGAAAGCGCTTGCAACAGGTGCGTCTGCAGTGATGATGGGATCATTTTTTGCTTCATGTAAAGAATCCCCTGGAAAAGTTGTTTCTCTCCCCCGCTCTCAAGTACCTCATAGATTTCAGAGTATATTAACAGAGAAAAAAACATATCTTTTCAAAACATATAGAGGAATGGGTTCAGTTGGTGCGATGAAGCAAGGGGCAAAGATTAAGTCAGAAGATGAATTTCATGGAAAAAGCTACTATAAAGAGCGTGTACTTGTTGCAGAAGGAGTAGAAGGTCTTGTTCCAGTGAAAGGAACGGTTGAAGAGGTTGTTTCACAGGCAATTGGAGGAATTCGTTCAGGTATGTTCTATATCGGTGCAAAGACAGTGCAAGAGCTATCGCAAAAGGCAACTTTTATTCAGATTACTCAAGCCTCACTTACTGAGTCTCATCCCCACGATATTTTGATTACGGATGCTGGTAAAAATTATTAAAGATATGACGAGAGTCCTTTTTGTGGAGCAAACGCACTTTCAAATGCAATTTTATTACTTCTTTTCAATTCAGCTTCAGTCATAATTTTGTGCTTGAGTAAAAATGAAAACTGCCTCTTTAAGTGCGCTCTTTCAATCATCTCTGGCCAATCAGTATTTATTGTAAAAAGAACGTTGTGTTCAATAAGTGTTCTTATGATAAATGTTAGTTCCTCAATATTCTCCACAGCTTGTGTAACAAGATTTGAGAGAGGACAAATTTCAAGTACTACTTCCCTTTTTACAATTTCCTTTAGCAATTTTCTGTCATAAGCAGCCATAATGCCATGTCCAATTCTTTGAGGAGAGATTGTCTCAAGTGCTTCCCAAACGTCATTGGCGTTTTTGACCTCCCCTGTATGTGCTGTTATTTTAAGTCCATGTTTTTTTGCTTTTGCAATAAGTTTTTTATATGTCTCAAAATGAAACGATTTGGTCGCCGGACCAGCAAAATCAAGCCCTACGACACCTCGTCTGCGATACTTAATTGCTTTCTCAACAATGATCTCATTTTGTTCAAAACTAAATTCTCTTGCGAGGCAAAAAATAATACCAGCTGAGAGCCGAGGGTACTCAAGTAACGCTCTCTCCATTCCTCGAATCATAGCCATAATGACATGGTCAAGATCAATTGTGCCATTGTGATTATGTTTCATTGGGTTATTCCGAAGTTCGATAAGCGTAATATTATTTGAACGGTAAGCTCCACTCATAATTTCATACGTTGCTTCTTCAACTGCATGTGTACCAGAAGACAATCGGTCCAATAGTGGATGGTAAATATCTTTAAAATACTTCTCCATCGGTACAGTATGTTCGAGAGATAGTCGGATAAAGTCACGAAACTCATGGTAGTCTTTTTGAGGAAGTTTAAATCCTTGATCATGTGCGATCTTCCAGTAGATACCAGGATGAATTGCTGCGCCAAGATGTGTATGAAGTTCTGCTAGTGGATATGTAGGGGTAAAGGAACCTTCCATAAGTGATTTTAGCATGATTTCTAAAACATATTAACCCCTAACGATATCCTTGGAGCTCAATAAAATTTTCTCTTCGTGGACCTGTTGTAATTGCTTCAATTGGATATCCAGTAAGTGCTTGTTTAAATGAAAGAAATTGTAAAGCCTCAAAAGGTAGATCTTCAATTCTTTTTGCATTTTTGACTTGTTCTCCATCCCAGCCAGGGACTTCTACCCAAACAGGTATAAGTCCTTTTTGATAGATAAGTCCAGGTTGATAGTGTTGGACGACTCCTTCTTGATCCACAAAATACGCAGCGATCTTAATTTTTTCATTAGCTTTTGCAACATCCATATGTGTCTCAACCATTCCTTCAATCATGCTAAAACGGGCATTCAATTGCTCCATCGTGATATTTGGTCCAAGTATTGTTCTTTTTCTTCCTGTTGTTGCTCCATATTCATGTGCTTCCTCCTGAATCCATTGAGCAGTTTCCTCGTCAAGCTCAAGTTGTCTTGGCCAATCAGCACCAACGACAGAGTTGTAACGACCCTTTGAATAGCCTCGTCTATACTCTATGTTTTGGGGTAGATAGACTGCTGTACCATTCATGACCATATAGCCTGATGGATCTGTTGATGTAACATCCTTTCGTTTTCCAAGAGATGGATGCAGTCCCATCGCCTGAGCTCCTTCAAAGAGTTGAGCGACGGATGGATCGTTGTAACTTTCCCTATGGATTGCAACTGTATTTTGTACCATATTTTGGGAGATGAGCCATTCACGGGAGTGATCAACGCGATCAAGAAATTCATTTTTGGTTCCAACGGTTCTCACTTGCGGTTCGTTTGTTTCAAGAGTTTTTTGAAAATCTGGAACTTCAGAAGTTGAGAGATCTCTTCCGAAACTATCAAATATTCTTTCCATATCATCATAGTAATTACCTAGTCGCGATCTCCAGTTATCTTGTGTCAGTTCTCCGATTGATAAACCAGTCCTGTCATAGCGATGAGCTTCAGTTGTCGGTATGCCACGACCTGTGCCTCCGCTTGATTGCCCTTCTGTTCGCAAACGAAGGAGAACTTCTTCTGCTCGATCTATATCGTGATTGAACTTAGCCTCTTCAGAAACTACGACACGGCCTTGGAGAAAGCCTTTACCTACTTTATCTTCAACGTCTTCAAATTCTGATTTCAGATCTTCAGGATGGACACTCGTTTCTCGCCCAATAATATTTCGTGAACGTTCATGAGCTACCGCTGAGGGAATGATATGAAGAGCTAAACGTTTTCCATTCACAACAATAGTGTGTCCCGCATTATGTCCTCCGGCTGATCTTGTAACATCAATACTTTTTACCCCTGGTCTAGATAAAAGCATATCTGCATCATTATCAGCTCCACGCCCTTTGCCTTCATCCCCATAATCTATCCCAACAGCCATAGCAGAATTTGGTCTAGTAATATCAGTTCGTTGTCTCTGTATACCGTCTGGCCAACCAATTTCTATTCTTTGTTCAGGACCGTATATTTCTTCAAAGTAATCATCCACAGCAGCTTGGGGATTGAGCCAGAGTTGTTCTTGCCGTTTTGCAAGTGAAAGTGAGCGGAGGGATTCTGTATAGGCTGACATAGTAGTCCAAACGAGTATACCTCCGAGAAATCTCTATAGTCAAGGGGAAAGTTGTATAATAGGTTATGATCCTTGTTGTAGATTTTGGGTCACAGACAGCTCAACTTATTGAAAGACGCCTGAAGGATTTTGGTGCAACAACTCTTTTCTTACCTCCAGAAAATATTCTTGAAGAAATTAAAAAAACAAAACCAGACGGTATTATTCTTACCGGAGGCCCTGCATCTGTCTATGGGCAAAGCTCCCCTACTATTGATCTGAAAGTTTTTACACTTGGAATTCCGATATTGGCAATTTGTTATGGAATGCAGTTGATGATATATCTTCTTGGTGGGAAAGTTACATCGGGTAAAAAGGAGTATGGACCTTCTCGTCTCAAAGTCACAAACAGGCACAGACTTTTGCAAGAAGTTAAGGCTCAATCAACTGTATGGATGAGTCATGGAGATGAGGTTGTGGCACTTCCAAATGGATTTGAAACTCTCGCTTCCACAGATCATGTCGAGTTCGCATGTGTTGCAGATAGTAACAAAAAGTACTTTGGAATGCTTTTTCATCCTGAAGTTGAGCATACAGAGGAAGGAGACAGAATTTTAAGAAATTTTACAAAAATGACAGGAACAGAAATAAATGAGAAAAAGATACAAATTGAACCACTCATTGAGCAGATAAGACAGAGAGTTGGGAATGAAATGGTTATCGGTGCGGTTTCAGGAGGAGTTGATTCAACAGTTGCAGCAGCTTTAACTGCAAAAGCTATCGGGAAGAATTTTTTTCCTTTTTATATTGAAAATGGATTGATGAGAGAAGGTACTGCAGAAAGTGTGCGAAACATTTTTAAGCATGTAGGAGTAAAAGTGGATATTGTTCGCTGTGAGAAAGAGATGATGAGGCGTTTGAAAAATGTAAGTGATCCAGAAAGAAAAAGAAAGATTATTGGGAACTTTTATATCGAGATGTTCGAGAAAGAAGTCAAAAAACTGCAGTTAAAAGGGAAAAAAATTACGTATCTTTTACAAGGAACAATTTACTCAGATGTGATTGAAAGTAAAGGAACAAAGCACGCAAGTAAAATTAAAAGTCATCATAATGTCGGAGGCCTTCCAAAGAACATGAAATTGAAGCTCCTTGAACCTGTGAAGACATTTTATAAAGATGAAGTAAGACAGATTGGAAGAATACTGGGAATTCCTGAAGAATTTGTCTCAAAGCAACCGTTTCCAGGACCTGGTTTTGCTGTGAGAATCAGAGGAGAAGTTACAAATGAAAGACTTAAAAAAGAGAGAGTAGCTGATAGGATTGTTCTTGAAGAACTAGAGAAAGCGGGATTATTATCCAAAATCTTTATTTCTTTTCCTGTTATGACAGGGAGTGATTCTACTGCAGTAAAAGGGGATGGAAGATTTTTTGGAGAGGTAGTTGCACTTCGGGTGGTTGAGTCACGAGATGTTATGACTTCCAAGTGGTCTCACTTACCTTATGACGTTTTACAGTCAATCTCTAGTAGGATTGTGAATGAGGTTCCTGGGATATCCAGGGTTGTATATGATATTACGACCAAGCCTCCGGCAACTATGGAGTGGGAGTGAGAATGAATTTTTCAATAACATCAACAACCCCATCCTCCGTCACAGAGGGTGCAATATAATCAGCAATTTCTTTTAATTCCTCAACTGCATTTCCCATTGCGACTTTTAGTCCCGAAGCCATGAGAAGAGGGAAGTCATTATAGCTATCCCCCACTCCTATTACCTCTTCCTTTTTAAGGTTGAGTTCTTTGAGGAGAATCGAGACACCATGCATTTTTGTAGCCTGTGCATGAGAGAAAATTATGCCGTATTTATCTGGATCAGCATGATGAGTTTTATGTGCGTTAATTGTTGGGAGTGATGAGAGAAATTTTAAAATATTTTCAGCTTTTTCAAGGGAGAGAATTTCTTCAGTAAATCCCATAAATACTTTTTTTATGCCAGATGAGGAGGAAAAGTGCTTTTCTTGGTAGGAAAGATCTTTTTGATCTTGTTTTGCATAAAAAGAAATATTTTCTTTATTAAGATAGTCAGCGATAACTCTAAAGTCTTTTTCCTCTATTGGTTTCTCATAGAGCGTTCCCCCTGTTTTGAGATCGATGACCTCAGCCCCATTATTAGCCACGAGGATTCCTGAATGGAGCCCTAATTTTTCAAGAATTGGTTTGGTAAAAGGGTATGCTCTCCCTGTCACAATACAAACGGCAACCTTTTCTTCCGCTTTTTTGATCGCTCTAGCAAGTGCATCTGAGGGGAGGGCTGCATAGTCGTATGGAATGAGTGTCCCGTCACAATCGAGGAAAAGTGCTTTGTATTTCATAAGAGAAAAATTGTATCACTCAGAGTTCTTTCGATCAAGCGAGAACATGCTACAATAGCCATGAAGATGGACCAAGTTGCACAAATCAGAGAAAGAATTGATATTATTTCCTACCTTTCGGAATTTTTGACACTAAAAAAAGCTGGAAGAAATTTCAAGGCTGTTTGCCCTTTTCATAATGAAAAATCCCCCTCTTTTATGGTCTCTCCCGAGCGTCAAATGTGGCACTGTTTTGGTTGCAACAAAGGTGGCGACATTTATTCTTTTTTGATGGAATATGAACATATTGAATTTCCTGAAGCTTTGAGGCTTTTTGCAAAAAGAGCTGGAATTGAGCTTGTACAATCAAAATATGATGCTGGTATTTCATCAAAAAAAGAAAGATTATACGGCCTTAATAAGCTTGCACTTGAATACTATCATTATATTTTGACCAAACATGAGGTTGGGAAAAATGCACTTACATATCTCACGAAGAGAGGATTGAGTGATAAGATCATTGAGACATTTCAACTGGGTTTTTCTCCATCAAGAGGAAACAGTCTCGCTCGATATTTAGTTGATAAGAAAAAATATACACGGGACGAAGTAATTGAGGCTGGCCTTGCCTACCCTGCTGGGCGTGATTTAGTAGATTTTTTCAAGGGGAGGGTGATGTTTCCACTCATAGATCATAGGGATAATGTGGTGGGATTTTCAGGTCGAATTCTTGATGATAATAAAGAGACCTCAAAATATATCAATACTCGTGAAACACTCATATATCATAAAGGCGAACATTTCTATGGTCTTTCAGTTACTAAAGACGCAATACGAAAAGCAGGAAGCGTTATTTTGGTTGAGGGAGAATTTGATGTCATTTCTTGTTTTAAAGAAGGAATTTCCCATGTCGTTGCTGTTAAAGGAACCGCTTTGACCGAGATGCAAGTCTCACTCATCAGTCGATATGCACAGAAAATAACAATGTGCTTTGATGGTGATCGTGCTGGTCAGGACGCAATGAAAAGAAGCCTTCCGATCATTGAAAAAAAAGGAATACAAGCAACGGTTATAACTCCTCCAGACGGAAAAGATCCCGATGAAGCATTAAAGGTCAATCCAACTGGGTTTAAGATTGCTGTGAAGAAGGACGTGAGTGTTTATGATTATCTCTACGAGCAAGCACTTAAAAGTGGAGATACAGAGACGGCAGAAGGAAAGAAAATGGTCGCTGATTCATTTCTGCCTATCATTCAGTCAATGACCAATGAGATCATCAAAGAACACTATCTGCGAAAATTGAGCACAGCGCTTGGCACAACGTACGAGAGTATCGTCAAGGAGCTTTTAAGAATTGTAAAGAAGGAATTAACATCAAAAATAAAAGTTCAGGAACCCGAACAAAGAAGAAATCGTGAAGAGGTTTTAGAAGAATATTTGACCTCGCTTATTTTACAGGCATCCTCTCCACAGGCAACGCTCAAGGAGGCACTAAGTGAGCTGTCTGAGATTATTTCAAGAGAGAAAGCGTATCAGAAAATTTTTGATCACATGCTTGCCCATTTTGAAAAGGAACCAACTTTTGATGGGAATACATTCGGGATGAATCTTCCTACTGAACTTCTTCCAATATATAATACCAGCCTTCTTTTCCCACTCCCTCTTTTTTCAGATGAAAGTAAGTATAACGCTGAGGTAAAAAAAGTCGCTCAAGAATTGAAATCGCTCTATTTAAAAGAAAAAATGAAAACTTTGTCTGAAAAAATAGAAAAATTGGAAAAAGATGGTCAACGAGATCATTTAGAGGAGCTTCAGAAAGAATATTCACAACTTATGGCACGTATGCCCAAAAAGGGCTTATAAGCTTTTAAATTTAGGCAAAGTGTGCTAGTATAGAGAAATAACAAGCCCTACACCTAGGAGGTGGGCTTTTTGGCGTTGGAGAAGATTTATGAGTAGTACTGCAGTAAAAACAAAGCTTCCTACAATACTTGAAGAAGTAGTTGTTTCCGCGAAAAAAAGAGGATATGTCACACAAGAAGAGATTTTAGGCATTTATTCCAAACCTGAAGATCACATCGAAGAACTGGATAGTCTTTATGACAAGCTCATGAAGCTAGAGGTAGATGTCTTTGAGAGTGTTTCACAAGAACAAGACGAAGCAAAACCTATCGAGGATCTTGAAAAAGAACTTGAAGCACTAACTGTCTTAACAGAAGGTACTGTGTCAGATCCTGTGAGAATGTACTTAAAAGAAATTGGTCGAATTCCCCTTTTGACCTTCAACCAAGAAATTGAGCTCGCAAAACGAGTTGAAAAAGGTGATGACATAGCAAAACAGACACTTATTAACTCAAATTTACGTCTCGTTGTCTCAATTGCTAAAAAATACATTGGTCGAGGTCTTTCTCTTCTGGATCTTATTCAAGAAGGAAATCAAGGACTTATCCGAGCCGTTGAGAAATATGATTGGCAAAGAGGATTTAAATTTTCAACATATGCAACATGGTGGATTAGACAGTCTGTGACACGTGCAATCGCTGATCAGGCTCGAACAATTCGTATTCCTGTTCATATGGTTGAGAATATTAATCGCTTCCTTCGAGCGTCACGAAAACTCATGCAGGAACTTGGTCGGGAGCCTACTCCTGAAGAAGTTGCAGCAGTTCTGGGTATTGAACCTGAAAAAGCTCTTGAGATTATTAAGATCTCACAAAATCCTGCATCACTTGAAGCACCAGTTGGAGACGAGGAAGATAGTCGTCTTGGAGACTTTATTCATGATTCATCAGCGCCAACTCTTTTTGATTCTGCTTCAAGAGAGCTCCTCAAAGAGCAAGTTGATCAGGTATTGGGGACACTTTCAGATAGAGAAAGACGTGTTCTTGAAGAAAGATTTGGACTAAAAGATGGAAGACCAAAAACGCTTGAAGAAGTTGGAAGAATGTTTGCTGTTACCCGTGAGCGTATTCGACAGATTGAAGCAAAGGCCCTTCGCAAACTTCGCCATCCAAGTCGTGGTAACAAATTGAAAGACTACTTAGGTTAATTTATAAAACTCCGGTTTGTTATACCGAGGATGATTTGCTCCGCCATATACAACTCCCTGTGGAACTCCAAGCATATGCTGAACTGAGATGTCTGTTTTTCTGCCTGTTCCCCGTTGCTCCTGTTGAACTGCTGAGGAAATG
>JAUPUR010000044.1 GCA_030917445.1 Patescibacteria group bacterium
CACGATTAACTATAACAAAGTGAAAAAGAGGTAGTCAACTAGATCTAAAAAGAACATACTGCATAATAATTTCTTACTATATAAGCAATTTTTGAGACAGAATACAAAATTTACTTCTCTTCTTTTCATACTTCACGCATGAAGCAAAGAAAACAAAAACTCTCAGTAAAATTAATTTAAAACTATACAAAAATAATTTACTACCTGTTAAAGATAGTTGATTTAATTACAGACATTTGGAACAATTTCTGAAAATTAAACCCCATTTGTATTCTTTACTTATTGTTTATGAGCGATGGAGGGGAGTTGAACCCCCGACCTTCTCCTTGGGAAGGAGACATTCTACCGCTGAACTACCATCGCATCTTAACTCGAAATCTACAGCGAATTTTCAATATCTGAACCACAGAGACTAAATGGATAATATCATAGGAAAAAAGAGGTGTGAAGTGAATTAGCGAGGGAGTGAAAGAACGTTGCCTGCATGTATGACATCTGGTGTTACAAGGTTGTTTGCCTGAGCAATCTTGACCCATTGATAACCATCACCATATGCAGCAACTGCAATATCCCAAAGATCATCCCCCGTTTTGACAGTATATGAATTCCCTGAAATTTTATTCTGTGTTGGAGTTGAGTCAGGTGAAGTCAGTTCAGAAGGAGCTGGTGTGACAGAGACTGCTGTAATTGTTTCTTCATTTTTCTCTTCTTTTCCTGGAATAACGAGTGACTCACCTTCTTCGATAAGTGATGCATTCTCAATATTATTTGCTTCCGCAATTTCTTTCCATCTAAAACCATCATTGTATTCCCTTTCTGCGATACTCCAAAGATCATCTCCTGCCTTAACAGTATAATCACCTTGTTTATTACCCATTTCTTGAGTAATCGATGTCTGAGTTGAAGAAGCACCTTTTTCTGTATCATTCATTTCAAGTCCTTTTCCTCTGAGAAATGAGACGAGAAGAATTGAAGCAATAATAACAACGACGATTCCCAGAACGAGGCTAGTATAGGATTCGCCTAGGCGAAAATAATCAGCGAGTCCGCCAATTGAGGAAAGAGAGTCTTTTGACTCAACTTTTTTAGTTTGGGCAGCAGGTGTTGATGATTTTTTTCTTCCTGCCATAATATCTTGAGCGGGATGGACGGGACTCGAACCCGCGACCTCCTCCGTGACAGGGAGGCGCTCTAACCAACTGAGCTACCACCCCTGGTTAGTCGTTAGCTGCTTTTTCACTTCCCAATTGTCACATTGGACCACACAGCTAAAGCTTAAGCTGTATCCTAACAAATTCTTGTAACTTCGTCAATGATCATGTACGATCATTGATGATGACAAATAGTCAGATTGCGACACTTCTCAGACACGTTGCTGCTTCATATACAATTCAAAACGAAGCTAAATTTCGCTTCCAAATCCTTGCATACCAAAAGGCTGCTGATGCGATTGAGTCTTCTCCTACAGAGATAAAAGACTATATCGCATCGAACTCTCTTGACTCACTTCCTGGTATTGGTGAATCAATGAAAAAATATCTTGAAGAATTAATTGAGACAGGTAAAGTTAGCCATTTTGAAGTAATCCTCAAAGATATGCCTGAAGCATTCTTTCCTCTCCTTGATATTCCATCTTTCGGACCTAAAAAAGCCTTTAAATTAGTCTCTTACTTTAAATTTAAAGATAAAAATACTGTACTTGATGAACTCATTGAAAAGGCTCGAAATAATGAAATAGCCTCAATAGAGGGTTTCGGAGAGAAGTCCCAAGAAGATATTATCCAAGCTATTACTGAATTTCACCAAGGAGTAAATAAGAACTCTCGTATGGTGCTCCCTTTTGCACAAGAAATTGCTGACAAAATGCTTGATTACCTCAAAAAATCGTCTGCAGTAGAAAAAGTATATACACTTGGAAGCCTGAGACGACAAAAAGAGACTATCGGAGATGTAGATATTGCAGTCGCATCTTTGCATCCAAAAGAAGTCATTGAGCATTTCTGTGCATATCCATACAAGGATCGTATTATTGAACGTGGAGAAGCATCTGCATCACTTCTTATTTCAGGAGGAAAACACATTGATCTAATGGTTCAGCCACCTGACAGGTTTGGTTCACTTCTCCAACACTTTACAGGAAGCAAAGAACACAATGTTAAATTAAGAGAATTTGCACTTAAAAAAGGTCTTTCACTCTCAGAATATGGCATAAAAAGAAAAGGTTCTGACACCGTTGATGCTTATTCAACCGAAGAAAGTTTTTATAGCGCACTTGGACTCTCATATATCGAGCCTGAAATACGTGAAAATATTGGTGAAATCGATCTTGCAGAAAAAAATAATCTTCCAAAACTTATTACTTTAAATGACATAAAAGGAGATTTTCACCTTCATTCTAATTACCCAATTGAACCAAGTCATGATATGGGAAGGAATTCAATGGAAGAAATGGTCGAAAATGCAATTTCACTTGGGTATCAGTATATGGGGTTTTCAGAACATAACCCTAGTGTTTCAAAGCATACTTCACCTCAGACTGCGTTATTACTTGAAAAAAGGTATAAAAAAATTGAACAAATTAATGAGAAGTACAAAAAAGATATTCGAGTATATTCATTACTCGAAGTTGATATTTTGTCAAACGGAGACATTGCAATTGATATCATTGCATTTGACTATCTTGACGCTTTTCTTGTTTCAATCCATAGTTCATTCTCAATGCCACGTGATAAAATGACAGAAAGAATTTTAAAAGGTCTTTCACACCCAAAAGCAAAAATTCTTTCACATCCAACAACAAGGCTAATTGGAAAAAGACCTGGAATTGATGTTGATTGGGATAAAGTTTTTGATTTCTGTCACAAAAACAACAAAGCTATGGAGATCAACTCTTTCCCACAACGTCTTGACTTACCTGACTCTTTAGTCAGACAAGCAAAGACTCATGGGGTCAAATTCATGATTGATACTGATAGTCATGCCACAGAACACATGTCTCTCATGAGATATGGTATTTCTGTTGCACGAAGAGCAATGACAACACCTGATGACATTTTGAACAGTTGGGAGTATAATAAATTTAATGATTGGCTACTAAATAGCTAAATACGTATGAATATCTATCTTATTATCGCTGGAACAGTAGGAATTATCCTCATTTATACTTTGTTTTTGTATAACAGCCTTCAAGCTGCCAGACTCAAAATCAAAGAAGCTTTGTCTCATATTGATGTTCTTTTGAAAAGACGAGCTGATCTTATTCCAAACCTCGTTGAGACCGTCAAAGGGTATGCTAAGCATGAGAAACAGCTTTTTGAAAATGTGACAAAAGCTCGCTCAGGACTCATGAATGCAAAAACAACACATGCAAAAGCAGAAGCAAACAATATGCTTACTGAAACACTTAAAACTCTTTTTGCGGTTGCAGAGAATTATCCACAACTGCGTGCAAATGAAAACTTTTCCAAGCTTCAAGATGAATTATCAGACACTGAAAATAAAATTTCATATTCACGTCAGTTTTATAATTCAACGGTACTTGACTACAATACAAAAATTGCTCTTTTCCCAAATAGTATTATTGCATCTCTCTTCAAATTCATCCCTGCTGAATTCTTTGAAGCAGATGAAGAAGAACGTAAAAACGTTAAAGTCTCCTTCTAATTTTTATGAACCTTTACTCTGAAGTGTCTAGAAACGTCAGAAAGACGTGGATCATCCTTGGACTTTTTATTATTTTTCTCTCAGCTATCGCATATGTCTATGCGTCTGCCTCTGGATATAATACGTCC
>JAUPUR010000045.1 GCA_030917445.1 Patescibacteria group bacterium
TGATTTCTCAAAAGGTGAAGGTGAGATGAGTGTAAAATTTGATACTGAACTTACTCAGGAGTTGATCGATGAAGGGAAAGCTCGTGATATTGTCAGATCTATTCAAGAGGAAAGAAAAAAATTATCTCTCAAACCAAGTGATAGAGTAAATGTCACACTTCCTGAATGGCCAAAAGAGTTTGAGGAGACAATTAAAAAGAAAGCACTTATTGAAACTTTGTCTATAGGTAAAGAACTCACTGTTACATATATTTCATGAGAGGATTTTCCATGCCCAAGATAGACTGGTGGCTTTTGACGCCAGTTGGTCTTCTACTTATTGTTAGTTTGACAACGCTGTTTTCACTGAACAGTAGTTTTTTTGTCAATCAATTATTCACACTTTCAATTGGACTCACTGCATTTTTTGTTTTTTCTCAAATTCCCTACGATATACTTAAAAGACTCTCGTTACCTCTCTACATTTTGGCAATTATTCTTCTTGTCGTCGTTTTGATCATTGGGGTGGAGAGTAGAGGGTCGGTTCGATGGATATATATTTTTGGTTTTCCATTGCAGCTATCTGAAATTTTCAAACCATTTGTTTCGGTAAGTTTTGCAACATTTCTTGCGGCTGGTTCAAATAATTCTCTAAGAACGTATTTGCTTTCTCTTGTTTTGCTTTTTCCATTATTTTTTCTCGTCGCACTTCAGCCAGATCTTGGTAATGCTCTGATATATGTCTTGGCAGCAGGCATTGTTCTTATTGTTTATGGATTTCCTTGGAAGTGGTTTGGACTGACAGCTTTGCCTTTTCTCCTTGCTTCACCGATTCTTTGGCATTTTCTCCATGATTATCAGAAAAATCGATTACTGACATTTATCAATCCTACCAGTGATCCATTAGGAACTTCATACAACGTCATTCAGGCAATGATCGCTGTTGGATCGGGGATGGTTATGGGGAAAGGCCTGAGCCAAGGTACACAGTCTGGTCTGAGATTTTTACCTGAAAGACAGACAGACTTTATTTTTGCAAGTCTTTCTGAGGGGCTTGGACTCTTAGGAGCAATTATCATTCTTTTATGTTTTATGGCGCTCTGCTATAGAATTTATCGACTTTTTGTCCGAATTGATGATCCTTTTTGTAAAATGTTTGCAGCATGTACATTTAGTTTTATTTTGATTCATTTTTTTGTCAATATCGGTATGAATGTTGGACTTTTGCCAATTGTAGGCGTCACATTGCCTTTTGTCTCCTACGGAGGAAGCTCACTTTTGTCTAATTTCATCTTTCTTGGAATACTTTCTTCCATCGCTTCAGCCCATAGGAGGCATACTGTGCTGGAAATTCGTTAAATGGTTTGATATAATACCTACACTCTATGAAATACGCAGTTATCCAAACAGGCGGTAAGCAATATAAAGTCTCTGAAGGAGATGTTATTACTGTAGAAAGATTGAAGGTTCAGGCAGATGACACAGTTACATTTTCTGATGTTCTTCTTTACACAGCTGATGACGTTGTTCAAATCGGTCAACCTCATGTTGAAGGCATGACTGTGACTGGAAAAGTTGTTGCAAACATTCGTGGTGAAAAACTCCGTATTTCAAAATACAAAGCAAAAGTACGGTATCGAAGAGTTACAGGACATAGACAGGAATTAACTCAAGTTCAAATTGATGTCATTGGAGATGCAAAAAAGGCGAAAGTGGACACTGCAAAAAAAGAACTTAAAGTTGAAACAAAAGTGACTAAATCTCCTGTCCGCACAGTTAAAAACAAAGTTACAGAAAAATAACTATTGACATCTGTGAAAACAAAAAGTATTATGGTTATGTTTTCACACTCATAAAAATATGGCACATACAAAAGCACAAGGATCAGTAAAAGGAAATAGAGACTCGCGAGCTAAAAGACTTGGAGTTAAAATCTATGGTGGTGGAAAAGCTATCGTGGGGAATATCCTTGTACGACAAAAAGGAACAAAGTATCATCCAGGTGATGGTGTCGGTATGGGAAAAGACTTTACTCTTTATGCAATTCGTGACGGAATCGTCAACTTCAAGACCAAATTAGGTAAAGAAGTTGTAGAAATAACAAATGGATAACAAAAACGGCATATTAACAGAACTAGAGCCAAATCAACTTCAGTCAAACCCTCTTCAGCCACGCGGTGTCATCCTTCAAGACTCATTAACAGATCTCGTTGAATCAATTCGTGAACAAGGTATTCTCGAACCAATCGTCGTTGCTCGAACTCCAGCTGGATATCAAATTATCGCTGGTGAAAGACGTTGGAGAGCTGCAAAAATTCTTGGACTTCCTTCAGTTCCTGTAGTTATAAAGGAAACAACACCACAAGGAATGCTTGAAATGTCTATTGTTGAGAACGTACAGCGTGAAGACCTCAATCCAATCGAAAAAGCACTTGCATACAAAAGACTTATTGATGAATTTGGACTTGGAACAAATGAAGTTGCAAAGAGAGTAGGAAAATCAGCACCAACAATTTCAAATACAATTCGTCTTCTCGCACTTCCTGACGCTATCAAGGATGCACTCGTTGCTGGAGTGATCACAGAAGGACATGTACGCCCTCTGATATCCCTTGGAGATCCAAAGTTGATGTTAGAGCTCTTTAAGAGAATTCTTCGTGATAATGCGACTGTGAGACAGACTGAGGATTGGGCAAGAAAAATAAAAGGTGAAGTACAGCAAAAAGAGCCTGTGTATAAGAAAGAACGACTTTGGGTTCCAGAACAGGATGATATGGCAAAGCAAATTCAGGAAATGTACAGTGTTGATGATGTAAAGATCTTTCAGTCGAGTAAGTTAGCTAGAATCACTATTGTTGTAAAGGGAGAAGCAGAAGACACAACAAAGAAATTAAAAGAAATTCATGAGATATTAACGGGAAAAGCACATGAAGCTGAAGATATCACTGAAGAAGTAAAACCTAAAGAAGAATTTATCTCCCAATAACTTTATTTATAAGGATTTTCAATTGCTCTTGCTTGACTGATTGGCCAATAAACAAAGAAAGATTTTCCAATTACCTCAGATTTTTCTAAAAATCCCCACTCTCTACTGTCAGAACTGTTCATCCTATTGTCTCCCATGACAAAAATTGAGCCTGTCGGGACCTGTACTGTCTCACCGTCTTGAAGAAATCGTCCAGAGAAAGTATTGATGTCATTACTTAAATACTCACTTTCATCGAGAATTTGATTGTTGAGATATACTTTTCCATCTACAAGTGTAATTGTATCTCCTGGCACTCCTATAACTCTTTTAATAAAATCTCTTTTTTGATCCATAGGGGATTTAAAGACGATAACGTCACCTCTTTTGAGTTCAGAGATCCTTAGTCCAATGATATTTGTAAAGATGTATTCATGATCTTTGTATGTAGGATACATTGATTCTCCACTTACTTGAAAAGGTCGAGCGACAAAGAAATAGACAACTAAAAAAACAGCCAATGCGAGTGCAAAGGTCTGTACTGTATCTACGAGAAAGAAATAAATCGACTTGAGGATCTGCATGCCTATGTATTATTGGCGAAATCAGCCTTTTTGTCAATTAAACGAAGATTCCAATTAAGCCTGAAATGATCATTACAAGTCCTAATATAAATCCAAGAATTAAGATTTCTGTTGGAATTTTCTTTATTTTTTTTAAAAAGATTTCTGTATTCATGTTTTTTCTGTATAATTAGCTCAAATGAAAAAGAAACGTGATCTATATAGTGAATTTCATCATAATACAAAATCTCAAAAAAGAACAATTGATTTAGATAATTTTACATATAAACTCATTCTTAACAATTTAGAAAAATATATTAAGGACAATCAAAAGATTCTTGATATCGGAAGTGGAGCAGGAACTTTGGCACTTTATTGTGGTTTAAAAAGAAACAAGGTTACGGGAATTGATGTATCTACTCAAGCAGTTAAGTCTGCAAATGAAAGTGCAGTGCAAATCGGATTAAACAATGTTTCATTTAAGGTCATGAAGTTTCCTGAGGAGTATCCTAATGAGAAGTTTGACTTAATTATATGCACAGAAGTTATCGAACATCTTGAAGATGATTTAAAGGCTCTTAAAGTAATATATAAACTATTAAAGCCAAATGGAATTGCAATAATATCTACTCCATCTCTTAATGCTCCTCTTTATAAACTTGGTTTAGCAACTGATTTTGATAAAAGGGTAGGTCATTTGAGAAGATACTCGATGGAAAGTTTAAGAAAGTTATCAAAACAAGCTGGGTTTAAAATTGTTGCAAGTAATAAGCAAGAAGGAGTAATCAGAAATTCATTATTTATTATTCCTCATTTGGGAGAGTTGATTCGGTTTATTAAATTTGGGTTGGTCGATGTAGTAACTTTTATTGATAATATTTCTGTAAAACTATTTGGAGAATCTCAACTTTTTATTATTTTGAAAAAATGAAGATTGTTTTTTTTACACGACTGTATTATCCCCATCGTGGTGGAGTAGAGAAGCATGTATTTGAAATTTCCAAAAGGTTAAAGGAAGAAGGTCATGACATTACAATTTTTACAGAAGATATTCCTGAAGTAAAAAAAGATACAAAAGATGAATTTCGTGTCATTCGACTTAAAGTTGGAAAAGATGATTTTGGTAAAAAAGATAGAATATGGAAAGCTCTCTGGCGACACAATGAAATTATTTTTGACGCAGATATTGTTCATTGTCATGATGTCTTTTTTTGGTATCTTCCTTTCAAAATACTTCGACCTCTGAAAAAAGTCTATACAACCTTTCATGGCTACGAAACAGTTTTTCCACCACGCAAAAGAGCAATTCTCATTAGGAAAATAAGTGAAATACTTTCGACTGGTTCAATAAATGTAGGAGACTATATTTCTAAGTGGTATTTCTCTCGACCAACGTTTGTAACATATGGAGGAGTTGATGTTCCGTACAAAGCAGAAGTGAAAAAAAGAGGAAAAAGGATAAAGATTGCATTTGTGGGAAGGATTGAAGAAGACAATGGTGTTTATATTTTCTCAGAAATTTTAAATATTCTTTCAAATCAAGGATTTGATTTTGAATTTACTGCAAGTGGTGATGGTTCTTTGAAAAAAGAGTTTCAAAGATATGGAGAGGTCAAAGGGTTTGAGGATGATAGTAGTCTTACTATTAAAAATGCAGATATTGTTTTTGCATCATCATATTTAAGTATTCTTGAGTCACTTGTACAAAAAAAATTAGTATTTTCTATTTTTCAAAATAATTTGAAGAAAGATTATTTAAAAATGTCTCCATTAAATGACTTTGTTGTTTCTGCTGGTGATCCTATGTCAATTGTCCATGAATTAAAAAAGTATATTCTCAATGAGAAAATGTGGAATGATAAAGTTGAAGAAGGATATGAATTTGCAAGTAGGCAAACTTGGGAAAATGTTCTTCATGTCTATAAAAAACTGTGGAGAATTAAATAATTATTTGAAGAATTTATTGACATGATCCACTACATACTCAATTTCTCCATTACTTAAGGAAGGATACATTGGAAGCGAAAGACATTCATCAGCATATTTTTCTGCATTTTTAAAAGAACCTACCTTACCTTTCACTGCAGGTTGAAGATGTAGTGGTACAGGATAATGTATCCCTGTATGAATATTTTTTGATAGTAAATATTTTTTAAGCAGATCTCTTTTAGGAGTTCTTATGACAAAGTTGTGATAATTTGTCACTCTATTTTTTTCTTCTACAGGCAATTGAAGATGACTATTATCTAAATTTTTTAAATACATTTGAGCTATCTTTCTCCTCTTTTGATTTTCCTTACTGAGTACTTGTAGTTTTTCATTTAGTACTGCTGCTTGAATTTCATCAAGTCTATTATTGAATCCATACATACTGTGAATGTATTTTTTGATTTGACCATGATTTCTCAGTAGCTGAATCTTCTTAAAAAGTGATGCATGAGAAGTAGTCACTGCACCTGCTTCTCCAAATGCACCAAGATTTTTGCTTGGATAAAAAGAGAAAGCTGCAAAATCACCAAATGATCCCATGGGTTTTTTATTGTATGTACTGCCATGTGCTTGACATGCATCTTCAATAAAAAAAAGATTGTATTTTTTTGAAATTCTTTTAATTTCGGTGACATCTGAGGGATACCCATTCATATGAACAGCTATAATAGCTTTTGTTTTTTTGGAGAGTTTTTTTTCAATTTGACTTGTATCAATATGAGGAGAGTCAGGTAGTGTATCTACAAAAATTGGTTTTGCTCCGAGGTGAACGATAGGAGAAAGTGTCGCAAAAAAACTCATTGCAGGGAGGATGATTTCATCTCCATTTTTTATTCCTAGAGCTTTACAACCGAGGTAGAGAGCATCGGTGCCGGTTGAAACACCAATGGCATATTTTGCTTGAATGTATGATGAAAATAATTTTTCAAACTGTTCAACTTCTTGACCTGAAACAAATTGCCCAGATGAAATAATTGCTGCAATTTTTTTCTCAATTTTATTTTTGACATTTCTATCCAATTTGTTCACAGCAACGTGAGGGATTGTCATATATAAGAAGTATTGTATCATCGAGCTATTTTTGCTACAACTACAGAATGAAGAAGCTAAAAGGCGCAGTTATAGGACTTGGATATTGGGGTCCAAATATCGTCAGGAATTTCTTAAAAATCCCAGATGTCGAGCTTGTGAGTATCTGTGATATTAGTAAAAAAAGTATTGAAAATGCAAAATTAAGTTTTCCTCCTATGGAGATGACCACTGATCCAGATAAGATTTTTGCAAAAGATGAAATTGATTTTGTCTCTATTGCAACTCCTGTATCGACACATTTTGAGTTGGCACTTAGGGCTTTGGATAGTGGAAAACATGTTCTTCTTGAAAAACCGATGACATTATCTTCATCTGAAGCTAAAAAATTGATAAAAAAGGCTGAAATGATGAATAAAATACTTATGGTAGGCCATACATTTCTTTATGCAGACTCAATACAAAAAATTAAGAAAATGATTGAAAATAAAAACTTTGGCGAGGTACTTTACTTTGATAGCACAAGAGTGAATTTGGGTAAATTTCAATCTGACGTCAATGTTGTTTGGGATCTTGCTCCTCATGACTTTTCTATTCTTCAATATCTTTTTGGATCTCCTCAATCAATACATGTTCTTGGATCTTCACATATTTCTAAAAAAAAATTAGAAATTGCTCATATATATCTTAAGTATACAAATAATTTTATTTGTCATATTCATGTTAGTTGGTTATCTCCACTGAAAATAAGATCGATTTTAATTGGTGGGACGAAAAAAATGATTAGTTATGATGATATTGCGCCAAGTGAAAAGATAAAACTTTATGAGAAAAGTGTCAGTATAAATAAATCAGAAGTTACTCCATTTTCACCAGCGTATAGAAGTGGAAATGTTATTATTCCGCATCTGTCTCAGAAAGAAGCACTCCTTACAGAGTTAGAACATTTTGTTTACTGCATTAAAAAAAATAAAAAGCCACTTTCTTCAGGAGAAGATGGACTTGAGGTAGTGAAAATGCTTGAGGCATGTGACAAATCGTTAGTAATGAAAAAGGAA
>JAUPUR010000046.1 GCA_030917445.1 Patescibacteria group bacterium
AAGACATGGAAGAGTACGTTGATGCCAAAAGAAATATCCTTCGCTACCAAACACAAGATGATTTTGCCATTCTCAATCGAGATTATATTCCATCTCATGAATCAGATATCTTTACAGAAGCTTCAGTTTTTTATATCAGTCGTGAAAGAGGAGTTGTGGATGGATGTTTTGTGAAGGAAGATGTTTTGTGGATGAGGAAAGAAGGAAAAGAGAAAAAAATTATTGATCTGAAAGACATTGTTCTTTTAGGAAAGCATAATGTTGAAAATGTGTCAGCAGCGGTTATTGCTGCTGATCTTGCAGGTGCAGATAAAGATGCAGTTGTTCGAGTTTTGACTACTTTTACTGGACTTGAGCACAGACTTCAGCTTGTCAGAGAAGTAAATGGGGTGAAGTATTATGACGACTCATTTTCTACAACTCCGGAAACAACAATTGCTGCAATCGACGCATTTACTGCTCCTGAAATACTCATACTTGGTGGATCAAGTAAGAATAGTGATTTTAAAGAGTTATCAAGTGTTATTAAAGAAGCGAAAAATATCAAGGCAATCATAGGAATTGGAGATGAATGGTATCGAATTCGAGAAAGTCTTCATGGACTTCCCAAGCATGTTTTACTTATTGAGGGAGCTGACAGCATGCAAAAAGTGGTAAGAGCTGCAGCAGCAGTTGCAAAAAATGGTGATGTGGTTTTGTTATCACCAGCGTGTGCGAGTTTTGGCATGTTTAAAAATTATAAGGAGCGAGGTAATCTTTTTCAGGAAGAAGTCAAAAAACTTTCTTAAAAATCCTCAATATTTATGTTTCACTTTTCTCTTCTTGCAAAAGATCCTCAATCAAAAGCACGTGCTGGCAAACTCATCACTCCTCATGGTGAAGTTTTGACACCTAGTTTTAATCCTGTCGGAACACAGGCAACAGTAAAAACACTCTCTTCACAGGACCTTCATGACATTGGTGCTCAAATTATTTTAGGGAACACATATCATCTGGCTTTGCGACCAACAACAGATGTTGTAGAAAAAATGGGTGGACTAGCAAAATTTCAAGGATGGAATGGGCCGACCATGACAGATAGCGGGGGATTTCAAGTTTTTTCTCTGGGTGTTGCACAGAAAAAAGTAACAGTGAGAGATCCAATGGGGAGAAAGATGAGCAAATTCTCAAAATCTGTCTTTGTTGATGTGCAAAATACAGCTTATCAATTACCTGCAATTACCAAAACACGAGAAGAAAAGCAGTTAAATAAATTAAAAAGAGCAAAAATTGAGGAGGATGGAGTATGGTTTTACTCACATATTGATGGATCGAAAAGATGGTTTGACTCTGAAGTCTCAATTAAAGAACAAGAAAAATTAGGTGCTGATTTGATAGTTGCGTTTGACGATCATGAATCACCGCTGTGGGATTATGACACAACACGTGTCTCTCTGGAGCGTACAAATCGTTGGGCACTTTCAAGTATTGCAGCAAAGGCCAGAGATGATCAATTAATGTATGGGATTGTTCATGGAGGTCATTTTGAAGATTTGCGACGTGAGTCTGCACGTTTTACTGATAAGTACTTTGGAGCGATTTCAATTGGTGGATCGTATACTTCAAAAGATATTTTATACAAGACTCTTGAGTGGTGTGTCCCATATTTTCAAGAGGACAAACCTCGACATCTTTTAGGAATTGGTGAGGTTCAAGATCTTTTTGAAGGAGTTGCCAGGGGAATTGATTTTTTTGATTGTGTTGCACCAACAAGAAGGGGGAGACACGGCAATCTCTATATCTCACCAAGTGCCGGGGGAAGAAAAGAAAATAACTTCACACTTCAAATTACTAATGCAAAATTTGCACTTGATGCAGATCCAATAGATCCTGGATGTGAGTGTATGACTTGTCAGAATTATACGAGGGCATATCTCAGGCACTTATTTATTGCAGACGAATTACTTGCACAAAGACTCGGTAGTTATCACAATGTGTATTTTATTGTAAATTTGGTAAAAAGAATTCGAGAGTCTATTCTTGATGAAACCTTTCAAAAACTCTTCAATGAATGGCTTCAATAAGCATCTTGACACAATACTTGCATACTAGTATGATGATATCTGTGAAAAGCAATAATAGTTACAAAAAAGAATTATTAGATCTTCTTTTAAAAATAAATAAAAAAGATGATCTAGAAAATTTTTTAGAAGGAATTTTAACGCCAAAAGAACTTGAAGAAATACCTGTGAGATTACAGATTGTGAAAATGCTTAAGAAAGGTATTCCACAACATAAGATTGCGAGTGATTTAGGAATTGGAGTTGCGACAGTTACAAGAGGATCAAAGGAAATAAAACAAGGAAAGTTTAAAATAGTTTAGGCTATGATCCGGAATTTTGGAGCCGGTGAGCAGAGATATGTAAAAATGAGTCCACGAAAGTGGAGAAGCAAGGTGGCACCGCCATATGATGGCCCTTGTATGTTCCTCAGTCAATCTGAGAAATGTACAAGGGCTTTTTTGCTCTCGTGAGACACGTCATCAGGACACGAGCGTCCGAAATGATAAGTCTTGCGTTTTTCGAGGAGGATGGATCTAAACAGATCCAAAAAGGGGGATCATCGTGAGCAATCAACGATTAGCAGTTGATCTTGAGGTCACAGGCCTTGAGATCGAAGAGCGAGACCAAGAGGTTCCATTTGTCAGTGTTGTCTCTGGGAAGGGTATCACACTTGAGGATGGTAATTTCTTCCGAAGTTCACGCCGCATTCGGCTAGCTTTGGATGAAGATCACATCTTGCTTGTCCGCGCACGGTTGATTCACGACGAATCAGGGAACTGGATCCTTGAGTACGTCGAGGACGCCAATGGACAGGATCATATTCCTTCTGGTTGGTAATAATGTTTCTTGGTCTGCCGGAGTTTCCGGCAGACCAACATATCCATCCTCCTCACAATCACATATGAAAAAGATATTATTTATTTGTTCTGCAAATGTTGGAAGAAGCCAAATGGCAGAGGGATACTATAACTCTCTTGTTGAAAAAGGTGGATCTCTCAGTGCTGGAATAGAAAATGTTGCGAGTAAGTATCATGGAAAACCTTCAGAAGAAGTTATAGCGGTAATGAAGGAAGATGGAATTGATCTTTCTCAACATTTTATAAAGCAAGTTAATAAGGAAATGTTAAGAAAGATCAAAATGATTGTGGTTTTATGTAGAAAAAGTGAATGTCCTGATTATATTCAGGAATTTCCTCATGTGAAATATTTCTTTGTGAAGGATCCATAT
>JAUPUR010000047.1 GCA_030917445.1 Patescibacteria group bacterium
GCGATGCTGTTCGCGCCGAAGGGCTATGGAAGTATCCCACCTGATCCACTTTAGTGGACGTTCTCGATGAAACCGGCATTCCCGGTCACCTCCCGTCTGGGTTGGTCGAGAACTCGACTCATGGATCCGGAGAGGGGACTGGCACGGGCAACTTCGATTCGAGTGTTCGCGACGTTCGCCTGGGCGAGATCATGAGACGATGAGAGACCGACAACCTTCTCGATATGACCGAGAATTCCGGTTACCTCCTTTGTCGTGTCACGAACCATCCAAGGGGTCAAACCCGTCGTACCCCGTGGCACGGTTGATGCGTCAGTTGTGTTCTCATCCGACATCAGGTCGGTGCTGGTTCCGACGTTTCGAAAGTTTTCTCCCACAAGATGAGTAGTGGGAGCGCAGGTGGCATCGCCGACATCGGTGTCGACGGTCATCACGATTGCAAACGCGGATCCAAGATCAGAGGCAGCCACCGTTTGTGACGGATACCCGATCATGAATATCGCGAGTGCGATCGCAATGAGCAGTGTGGGAAGGAAACGAACTGCTTGTAGCATATTTCCTCCTACGACAGCCTACGGTCAAGAATAAATCACCGGTGTTCACCTCATTTCTACCGCATCTGCGGTGAATAAAGCGTCCTGGCAGACCTCATTGGTACTGCCAACCACATGATGTGTATATACCTCATGTCGTTAGCAGTACCAAAATATTTCGCCTGTATGCTTGTTAAAGAACTAAAATAAAACACAATTCCTCAAGCTTTTTTGAGTATTGTGTTACTTACTATTTACTCTTTTTCTTTTTCCTCGTCAAGAGGAAAAAATGTTTGACAGGAGAGTGTTTTCTGCAGACAATAGAAGTATGGAGATACTTAAAAAAATCGCGAGTATTTTTCTTGATACTTTTCAAACAATTCTCATTTTTGCTTCAATTTTGATGGTTCTTTATGCATTTGTTATCCAACCACATCAAGTGAGTGGTCAGTCGATGTTTCCCACGTTTAAAGATCAGGAATTACTTCTGAGTTATTTACTTGATGTCAAACAAAATAAATATAAAAGAGGGGACGTCATTATTTTCCATTCTCCTGTTGAGGTCGATAAAAAATATATAAAAAGAATCATTGGTATTCCTGGTGATCGTGTAATGGTGCTTGATGGTGGAGTGTATGTGAATGGATCACGCGTAGATGAGAGTGGCTATCTTGATAGTGATGTCAGAACCTCTGGTGGAAATGGGATGATTGAAGGTCAAGATATCTTTGTCGATGAAGGATTTCTCATAGTGATGGGGGACAATCGACCACACAGTTCTGATAGTCGTGAATGGGGTCTTCTGGCCAAACAGAAAGTCATTGGTCGATCAGTCATAAGAATATTCCCTTTTAGTGAGTTTGGTATCATTCGCAATCCTTTTGCTCAAAAATGATTTTGGCCCACCTCCTGGAAATAGGAGGCAGGCCGTGTGTGGACAGGGAAGAACATCACTTGAGTCCCAGTAATTCTTGAGCGCGCTTGCGCTGCTCTGGGACTATTTCGTCCAGGCAAACAACAGTGACTGCAAGTCCCCAAAACTCTGAGAATTTACCCCAGAGATCGTGAAGCTCCTCTCGAAATCTTTTTGTAGAGACAAGGACAGTTTGTGCCTGCCTGAGGTCTCTCATAATCGACTCGAGAAATTCGATAGGATTTTCCGGTGGAATAACCTTGAGGTTATCCCAGTCGGTTATGACGTGTTTTGACTCATCGGCCATCATGATACCTCTCTAGATCCGAAGTTGTACTTCAGGATCGTGTTCTCTGACGACAATGGTGACGTTAATGTCTGGTGACCTGGTTCTGATTGTATTCAGAATCAGGTTTTTTTGACGCTTGTCGTGAACTGAGATGACATCTCCTTCCTTTGCTTTGTAGCGAAGGTAATTGCGTAGAGTTTGCAGCCATCCCTTTTCAGGGAGGCTGCAATCGGCACAATCTACAAAATGACTCACTTTGTTCGCTTGAGTGTAAGAACGGGTGAGCCAGCGAGAATCGCTAACTCAGGTTCCCACCCCGGTACTTCCGCGAATCGATTGGCGGCTTGGTGCATAGCATCGTCTCCATCTCCTGTACGAATGACAGGCTTGAATTCGAGGCCACAGATTGAGATCCGCTCTTGAGCTCCTGCTCTAAGGATCCGTAGATTTACCAGTGCTACAACTTCATCAGTTCTTGATGCAGACGTATTTGGTCCAAGTGGTGTAACTGTCATGTTTCCTCCGAAAATCTGTCTTGTTGTCCCAATGTGAACAACACTCTTCTTATAATATTTATAAAAAAAGTGTTGTTCACATTTTAAATTCCCTGTATTAATGTGCATTCTCACGCATGTGTACGCTTTTTGTACATTGCGTGAAAAGTTGAGAAATTGTACATGAAATGTCAATATAAAACAACTCTTATGAGGCTATGATACAATTCCTGCATGGTACGTGCATTTTTTATTTTAGTTTTTCTTTTGATTGCCGGCGGATTTTTTTATCTCAATAAAAGTGAAGATGTAAAAATTAAGAACAAAGAAAAAGAGACATATTGGTTTGTTCTTCATAGAAAATCAAATACGGAAGAGATGTTTTATGGAGTTCCAGGAGATAAATTACGATCTCAGCTTGCGCGCGAATTTAAAGTGAAGGTTGGTATTCCTGGACAGAGACCAACTCCCCTTCCATCTCTTGTGGGGAGGGAGTATTGGAATATTATAAAAAAAGAACCGTCTTTTGAAAATCTAGAGACAGCTCCATATTTTTTAACTCTCGATATTCCGGCACCTAGTGAGCCACCCTTTGGCCCAGTTCCATATACGGAATGTGATGGTATGCAATGTGATTGGATACTTCCCGGTGCATTTGGTCTCCACGGAACGGGGGGAGATATTACTAAAATCTCTGAGGAGAATGAGGGAAGTTCTGGTTGTATTAGGCACTCAGATGAAGATATAACCTTTCTTTATAATCTCTTAGAACCAGAGAAAGAAAGTATTCGATATTACGTTGAAGATAATTAAGGGAGGGGAATAATTGTTACTTCTGGACTAATACTAGGAACAGGTGTACTTGTTGGAGTAGGAGTAGGTGATTCAACAAATGGAGTTGGTGTCGGAGTATTTTCAGGTGACTGAGTTGGTGTAGGCGTGTCTGTTACAAACGGAGTTGGTGATCCTTCAGTGCAGGTTCTTCTTGGTAGTGTTCCAGGAAGAAAAAATTCTGAGTATGCGCTGCTTGTTGCCACTTCTGCTCTCAGTCCATTTTCTCTACAAACTTGTGTCGTTAATACTCCTGATGGTTGCCTAAATCTTTCAACAGGAGTTCCTGCAAGCATTCTTTCCATAATTGTTCTCCAGATTGGTGCTGCACCTGAAGATCCCGCGATACTATCCATCGGAGAATTATCATTATTTCCTACCCATACTCCAACAACAAGACTTGGTGTATATCCGACTGTTAATGCATCTCTATAGTCTTCAGTGGTACCTGTTTTGACTGCTGCTTGGCGCGAAAGTGTGAGAGATCCTCCAAAAACATCTGCTCTGGCCGCATTATCTGAGAGTATTGAGGAGATGAGAAAAGCGACTTCATTAGAGACTGCTTGATCCTCTGAGGGAACGTGTGAAAAGATGACATTTCCTCTTTTATCCTTAATATTAAGAATTGTTGTGGGTTTGATAAGGCTTCCTTCATTTGCAAAAGCACCAAATGCAGATGCCATCTCAATGAGAGGTACTTCTGCTGCTCCTAGTGCAAAAGAAAGACCATAATCATCAGGATTTTTCAAACTCGTAATTCCCATTTTTTCTGCAAACGAGATGACTTCAGGGATGCCTATTTTTTCAAGGACATGAAGAACTGGAATATTGAGTGAATTTGCGAGTGCAAAACGAACAAGAACTTCGTTCCTAAATTTACCATCATAATTTTTGGGTTTGTAACCATCTGGATAAGTGATTGGTTTGTCTTCAAGTTGTGTTGCGGCTGTAATACTTCTATCTTCAAGTGCTGCAGCATAAACGAGTGGTTTAAATGACGAACCTGGTTGACGTGGTCTTATAACCATGTTAATTTTTCCATTTTCTTCACTAAACCAATCATGACTACCGACAAGAATTAAAATTTCACCAGTTTGAGGATCAATTCCAACTGCTGCTGCATTTGTTACTTTATTTCGAGAAAGTCTTGCAACTTGATTTGCCACAGCTGTTTCAGCAAATTCTTGATCTTCAAGATCAATTGTAGTTTTGACTGTATAGCCTGATCGCGCAACTCGTTGCTCACCGTATTTTTTGATCAATTCGTCTTTGACCATTAGGGCAAAATGTGGAGCTTTGACATTTTGATCTTCACTTGTTGGATTGAATGCAACTTCTTCAGACTCTGCTTCAATTCTTTCTTCATTTGTGATAAATCCTTCTTGCTCCATCAATTTGAGAATTAACTTTTGTCTTTCAAATGCACGATCTCTATTACCTGTTAAAGGAGAAAGAGCTGACGGAGCAGGAAGAACTGCAGTAAGAAGTGCGCTTTCAGCAAGACTAAGTTCTGAGGCTTTTTTACTAAAGTATGTTTTTGCCGCATCTTCGACCCCATACGCACCCTCACCAAAATAAGATGTGTTGAGGTACATCTCTATAATATCTTCTTTGCTAAATCGTCTATCTACCTCAATTGCCAAAAAGAGTTCTTGATACTTTCTCAGATAACTTTTGTCCTGACTTAAAAGTGTGTTTTTGACGAGTTGTTGTGTAATTGTTGAGCCACCTTGTGAAACTTCATCTTCACGAATATTGGTGAGAAATGCTCTTCCAAATCCTGACACTGAAAATCCTCTATGGTTATAAAAATCTCGATCTTCAGCAGAGATAACTGCTTCCTGCATATTTTTTGTAATTTCAGTGATTGGGACAGTGTTTTGTTGTTTTGCTTGGTAGAAAGTAAAAAACGGTTTTTCATTTCTATCAAGTAAGATTACTCCAGCACTTTTTCTAGAGAGAATATTTTCTTTACTTGA
>JAUPUR010000048.1 GCA_030917445.1 Patescibacteria group bacterium
ACTTTTACAGAATGGACATTGAAAGTCACTAAATTCGACGAGAACAACTTTTGCGTCTTTGTTTCCAAGGAGAGGGAGTGTTCCATTTGAGACATTTTGTTTGCCAGGAGTCGGAGTAGGCTGTGCACCAAGGACTGTCGGTTGTGAGTTCTCAAGTTGTTTTTCCAAAGATGACACTTTCGCAGTTTGATAACCAAGTCCAAAGGAGATGAGTACAAGGAGCGCTCCAACAAGAAGTGGTACAAATTTAGCATTGAGAGGAAACCTGGGGAGTTTTAACTCGACGTAATCTTTTGATGAGGATTTGTCTGATGAGATAGATTGACGTGTTGCCATAAACTCATTTTGTCAGGTCGAATCATGATTGTCAAACAGTTTTACTTGAAAGATTATCATGCCAATATCTATTTATTGACAACCCTCTTACTCTGATATAATCACTAGATGGAGAATAAAGATCAACCACACGATGTTCCTGTCATAGACCCTCATCTTCCACTTCCTGTTGAGCCTGCTGTTTCTGTTGAAAGTCCTCGTACACCACTGAGTTCGCTTGCACGAATGGTCGTTGAGAATTTTGAAGGTGATCTCAAACCCAACTTTGAATCAAAAATATCAGTAAATCCATTTGTTTCAAAAGTTGCAAGTGCGTATGAACGAGTAAGAAATGCAATGGAGTACAGGGAAGAGGAAGTTATTTTCCGGGCAACCATTGAGCGAATTTTAAGAAGAAGACTTCTTCTTGGCGGGACAGCAAAGTCTACAGCGGAGCCGCTTGTAAGAGAATTGATTTGGGCGAGGTATCTTGAAGATGGGACTGTGCCAGAAAGTTCTATCGAGCAGGTTGAGAAAATCATTGATGTTTGGCTTTCATTCAGACTTCAAGTGCTTGAGAAACATAAAATTCAGGTGGGAGTTATTAATGAGTGGACATATCATTTTATGTCTTCCAATCTTTCTCATTTTCTTCATCCAAATAAAGAAAAACAACTGATTGCAAACTTTATGTATCAAGTCCTTCAAGACGATGTCACGATCGTTGATGATACAGAGGAAACAAGGAATGCACAGGTTTATATGGCGGTGAGAAAGTCTTTCGCACGAGATGATATTGCTTTTTTACGCTATCACCTTTTTCTCTTATATTTCGGAGAACTCAACGAGCACTCACTACATTTTATTACAGGAAATTTCCTTGATGGATATAAGGAGATCAATAGAGAGCTTGATTATCCGCGAAAAGATAGAATTTATAGTTACATCAAAAAACGCGCTGCGACTTTTTTTATTCTTGAAGATATCTTGAGAACTCATAAAGGGGAATTGCGAGATATCCTTGAGAATGAAGAAAGATTACATCATGTCATTGAAACAGCATGTACACATAGATATAAGAGTATTTCGGTCAAAGTTCGAACAGCGATTGTTCGAAGTGTGATCTTTATACTTCTGTCGAAAGTTATTTTTGCTTTTGCAATTGAAGGAACATACGAAAGACTTGTTTATGGGGAGATACTGTGGCGCTCACTCATTATAAATATGACAATCCCTCCACTTTTGATGGTCGTTGTCAGCTTTTTCATTCGAACTCCTGGAAGCGATAACACAAAGAGAATTAGTGGATTTATTAGAAAACTTTTGTATCAAGAAAAACCGACACTTGGCGATCCAATAATTGTGAAGAGAGAGAATGACAGACCCAACTTTATCTTTAATACTCTTTGGCTCGCAGCATTTCTGATATCGTTTGGAAGTATTATTGTTGTTTTGACAAGGCTACAATTTAATATTGTGAGTCAGGGTATTTTTATCTTCTTTTTGACAATTGTGTCATTTCTTGCGTACAGAATTAGTTTGACTGCCAATCTTTATACCGTTGGAGAAAAGCAAGACTTTTTGACTCCATTTATAGATTTTCTCTTTTTACCAGTTGTCAGAGTAGGAAAAAGATTGACACAAAGTATCTCTCAAATAAATATCATCCTATTTCTTTTCGATCTTCTCATTGAGACTCCATTTAAGGTTTTTTTCGCATTTGTGGAGCAATGGTTCAAATTCCTCAGAGAAAAATCTGAAGATTTGGGGTAGAATAGGGCAATGAAGAAATTTATAACATCAAATATCTTATACGTTATATTTATAGTTGCACTCAGTGCAACACTTGGAAGTCTTTTCTTTAGTGAGATTTTGAAATTTCCACCGTGTGTTCTTTGTTGGTATCAGAGAATAGCGATGTATCCAATTGTTGCAATACTTGGAATTGGAATTTATTTTAAAGAGAAATATATTCACCGTTATGTCCTTCCATTGAGTATAGGGGGAATGGCAATCGCTCTTTTTCATAATTTGCTTTATTACAAAATTCTTCCAGAGTCAGCAGCTCCTTGTATCCTCGGTGTTTCATGTACAACAAAGCAAATTGAGTGGTTTGGATTTGTAACTATTCCATTCTTATCACTCATTGCATTTGCAATAATTACACTCGGTATGATAATCTACATGAGACAAAAATGAGACGAGAAAGTGTTATATTAGGAGCAATTATCGCTGTAAGCCTTTTAATTTTGGGAGGAGCAGCATTTCTTTTAAGTAATCCCCAACAAGCACCTCAGGAAGAAAAAGTTACAGACATAGCACTTCTTTTAGGTTCAAAAGATCACACAATTGGAACACAGTCTGCCAAAGTTACTATTGTTGAATTTGCTGATTTTCAGTGTCCAGCATGCGGATCTGCATATCCCGTTGTAAAACAAATAACAGAAGAATATAAAGACAAAATTGAATTTGTTTATCGACATTTCCCACTTCCAGGTCACAGAAATGCAATTCCTGCTGCACAAGCTGCAGAAGCTGCTGGTAAACAAGGAAAGTTTTTTGAGATGTCGGAGCTTCTATTTTCAAATCAAGCTGAGTGGAGTGAGGGAAACGGAGCAAAAGAAGTCTTTGAAGGATATGCTGAGAGTTTGGAATTAGATATGGAAATGTTCAAAGCCGATAGAGATAGTTCTGATACCACTACATATATTCAAAAAGATCAAAATGATGGACTGACACTTGGTGTGAATTCCACTCCAACATTCTTCATTGATGGTGAGAAATATTCAGGCGTTCTAGGGTATGATCGTCTTAAA
>JAUPUR010000049.1 GCA_030917445.1 Patescibacteria group bacterium
GAGAAGTTACTCAATATGAAAGAAAGAACCATTATCATGAATATAAAGTCACTACTTCGTCAAAAGTAAAAATACGAGATAATACATTATATTATCCTGGTTGGAAGGTATTTGCTAATGAAGTTGAGGTTCCAGTTGAATTTCAGGATATAAATCACAGAGGAGTGTTGACATATAAGTTAGATGAAGGGCAAAATAACGTTAGAGTTATATTTACCGAGACGAAATTTCGAACTCTTTCTAATCTCATAAGTATGGCTTCATTTCTTTTCCTTATAAGTACTTATTTTCTTATTATGGCAATAAATCGTTTTAAATGAAAAATAAACATATTTTCGTATTATTACTTATTTTTATTCTAGGTTTATTTTTAAGATTTTATCTTTTAGGTGAAATGCCTGTTGGTTTTCATAGAGATGAGGCATTCTTTGGATATAATGCTTATTCTCTTTCGATGAATGCAAGAGATATGACAGGTCACTTATTTCCTCTGCATCTGCAGTCATTTTTGAATAGTCCAGCACTGTATTCATATTTTACTGTCCCTTTTATATATCTTTTTGATCTTTCAGCTTTTTCAACAAGACTACCTTCTGCGTTCTTTGGAACATTATCAATAATTGCAATTTACTATCTTACTTTGAAAGTTTTTCATAAAGATAAGTTTAAAAATTATTTAGCGTTAATTTCTGCACTCATGCTAGCAATTTCACCATGGCATATAAATTTATCACGAGTTGCAACTGAAAATATTATTGTTATATTTTTTATTATTTTAGGTGTTCTTTTCTTTATTTTAGGGAGTCAAAGGAAATCAGTTTTTTTCCAAATGCTTTCTTTCGTATTGTTCTTTTTAACACTTTTTATCTATCAAGCTCCACGAGCTTTTCTTCCATTATTTATTCCATTATGTTTTTATTTATATAGAGAGTATTATTCTAAAAAACAAACAATTCTAATGATACTTTTATATGGAGTAACGATTATTCTACCAGTCTTACTTATTATTTTTTCTCCAACACTTTCAGACAGAATACAAATGCTCTCAATTACCCATCATCCACAGACACAGCTTGTATTAGATGAATATCTAAGAGAAGATGGTGTCTCTGGAACAGGAACGTTTGTCGCACGTATATTTCACAATAAAGTAGGCAGCTATATATATACTTTCCTCAATAATTATTTTGAACATTTTACTTTTAGTTTTTTGTTTTCTGATAATAGTCTACCTATGAGGTATAAAATTCCAGGAGAAGGTTTGATCTATATTTCATCTTTTATTCTCTTTATTGCTGGGATTTTCAAGTTATTTAAAGCAAGAGAAAAGCAGCTTGTATTGTTACTTTCTTGGATTCTTCTTGTTCCTGTTGGAAGTGCGTTAACATTTGACGATATTCCCAATGTTCAAAGAACAGTTCTACTCATTCCTGCATTTTTTATCATTTCTTCTCAAGGTGTGATTTTTTTCTATGAGAAATTAAAGAACAAGATTAGAAAAGTTTTTTTAATCAGTCTTGCATTTCTTGTATTGTTTGAGGTTGCATATTTTTCTCATCAATATTTTGTACATAGTAAGATACATATGCCAAATTATAGAAATGAAGGTTATAAAGAGTTGGTGTCGAAAATCACGACATTACCTCGCTCTAGCAAGGTGCTTGTTACTGACAAAGAGAGCGATCCTTACATATTTTTTATGTTTTATACAAAATTAAATCCAATTCTATTACAAGAGAGAGTTAAAGCGAGTAATTATGAGTATAAAGAAAAATTTGATAATGTTATCTTTGTTTCCAAAGAATGTCCTCTTCGACAAGAAACGTTAAAAGATAAAATTGATATTAGTTCTACTTATTTTGTTAATTTAGGAACGTGCAATGATATTGAAAATGCGCAATTAATCCACGAAGTGAAGCGTTCTGACGACTCGACTATCTTCCAAATTTTAGAGTATACTGATAGAGAATGAGTAAAAATAAAATTTTATTACTTGTAATTATTGCACTTGCTCTTTCTTTGAGATTTTTTCAACTTGGGACAAATCCACCTTCGTTAACTTGGGATGAAGTTGCATGGGGATATAACGCATATTCATTAGGTATCGATGGCAAAGATGAGTTTGGCAGATTTTTACCTCATGATTACTTAGAGTCATTTGGAGATTTCAAACCCCCTATGTATGCATATTTGACTGTATTACCAGTGCTTCTATGGGGTCTCACTGAGTTCGCCGTGAGATTTCCATCCGCTTTTTTTGGGTCACTGAGTGTTATATTCACTTATTTTCTTGTAAAGCAACTCTTTAAAGATTCAAAGAATAAAGAAAGTTATGCACTTCTCTCTGCTTTTTTGCTAGCAATTTCCCCTTGGCATATTATGCTTTCCCGTGCAGCATTTGAAGCGAATGTTGCGAGTTTTTTTATAATAGCAGGAGGATTCTTTTTCCTTAAGGGAGTACAGGAGAGGATGTTATGGATACTAGTTGCCGCAATCTTTTTTGTTGCATCATTATATACTTTTAATTCTGCTCGAATTGCTGCGCCTCTGATTGCATTACTACTTGGTGTTTCTAGTTATAAAATCTTCTTGAAGAAGAAAAAGATGACACTTCTAGCTCTATTTGTTGGGTTTTTTCTCACACTTCCAATACTAGGTTTTCTGCTTTCACCTCAAGCAAGTTTAAGATTTAAGGAAGTAAATATCTTTACTGATAGTAAAGTTGTAGAAATGGCAAATCAACAAATTGCAAATAATGATAACGCACTTTGGTCAAAAGTTGTTCACAATAGAAGAGTAGGGTATGCCAGGTCATATATAAAGCATTACTTAGATCATTTCAACTTTGATTTCCTCTTTATAAAGGGTGATGGAAATGTAAAATTTTCAACACAAGATGTGGGAAGTATGTATTTGTGGGAGTTACCTTTTTTTATTGCAGGTCTTTTATATTTAGTACGAAAGAAAGAAGGAAAATGGTGGATAGTTCCACTTTGGATTTTGGTAGCAATAATTCCGGCTGGTACCGCAAGAGAAACTCCTCATGCACTGAGGATTGAGAATGCTTTGCCAATGTTTCAGATACTGACAGCCTATGGAATAGTCTCTCTCTATGGGCTTGGGAAAAGTTTGCTTAAAAATCATTCAAAGTTGTTTATGCTCTTTCCTACCTTAACAAGCATTCTCTGTATTTTTTTCTTAACTTATTTTCTGCATGGATATTATTTTCATTATCCAAGAGAATTTTCAGGAGAGTGGCAGTATGGATACAAAGAAGCACTTGCATATATTAACGCTGAAAAAAATAATTACGATGAAGTCAGGATGACAACAGAATTGGGGCGTCCACATGAGTATTATCTTTTTTATTCAAAAACAGATCCTGAAGTGTTTAGAAATAACTCTTCTGTAGAGCGAGATCCTTTTGGATTTGTAAATGTTGATCGTGTTGAAAATGTTATTTTTGGAAGTGATGAAATTAATAAGAAATCTGATACAAAAAAAATACTTGTTGTTGAAATACCAAGAAAGATACCAGATCAACATATAAAATTACGGGAGTTTTATCTTAAAAATGGTGAGGTTGCTCTTGTAGCATATACTTTTGAAGAATGAAAAAAACAACATTATTACTTATTCTTGTCATACTTCTTGCAATAATTTTAAGATTTTTTCAGTTAGGAAGTGTTCCCCCTTCCCCTGATTGGGATGAAGTTGCTCTAGGTTGGAATGGTTATTCCATTATGATGACGGGAAAAGATGAATACGGTAAATTTTTGCCTGTTGTTCTCAGATCATTTGATGATTACAAGCCTGCTCTTTATGCATATTTAACAATTCCATTTACTGCGCTACTCGGTCTTACAGCAATGGCGACAAGAATGCCTTCAGCGGTCTTTGGTGTACTAACAGTACTTGCAACCTATTTACTTATCAACGAAATATCTAAAAACGAATATGTAGCTTTGCTGGTTGCCTTTTTACTTGCTATCTCCCCCTGTCATATTCAATTTTCTCGTATCGCTTTTGAGACAAACGTAGGATTGTCTTTTAATGTTTTTATGGCACTTTTCTTTATAAA
>JAUPUR010000050.1 GCA_030917445.1 Patescibacteria group bacterium
AAAAAGATCATCACAGCGATAATGCCAATAAGATATTTGATGAATTTGAAAAGACCATCTTCAACACAATCTTTGACATCAAGTACTCCTCCCAGTGATCTCCATCCTGTATCACAGTTGTCTCCGTTGTCTGTATCAAGTCCCATTGCCTCGATTGCTGTACGTGAAACAATATCTCCAACGGTAAATCCTAGATCCTTAGCAAGTCCAGAGATCCCATCAAGACTGCCAAAACACCCTCCTTCATCGCCAAAAAGTTCTGTTGTATACCCAATAGGATTGTTGAGGAGACCTTGAGTAACCACAGAGGTTGTCGTTCTATTTGCATTGCCACTGCCTCCACTTGGGTCATCACCTCCACATTGATCAAGACCATTCTCAGGATTGGTAAGGACATTGATTGATGTATACGTGGAGAACCACATAGCATCTACCAGTAGTCCAGCAATTGCATAAGAAAAAGAGATAAGGATAATAGCAACAACAATTTTAGGTAGTTGATTTTGCACCGTCATTGCGGTCTTTGGTGCTATTTGAAACCTCAACATGATGCCAAAGCCAATGAGAATAAAAAAGGCGACTAGGATGACAAAGGTCAAATTACGAATTGCAGACCACATTTCTTGTACCTGAGCGAGTGCATCAAAGCCAGCCGATTGCTGCGCATACGCTTTTTTGGTCAGACCAAAGTCTTCAGAAAGTGTGGAAATATACTTACCAGTACTTGCAGGTTGAGTATATGTTGCTCCAATAAGGTCTGAGGCGACACCGATAAGTCCAAGAGGTCTTTCTCCTTGTGCTATAAGGTTTCCTTTACAGTCATGTTCGGGTGAAAAAATATTTATACCGGTTAGCTGACATGCAAACCCTGCACTGAGTTGGAGGAAGCGGACTTGACCATCAGTTACTTCAGGATTGACGTTGTATGATTGTTGAGCAAAACTTTTTTGAGGTAAAAGAATTATACTCAGAAAGAAAAAGAAGAGGAGAAATGTACGAAGTATTCTAGGCAGAGACATACTTTTAGTGTGCGAGATTTAGTCTCGTATGTCAAGCAAAAAAGTGCGGAGAGAGCGAGATTCGAACTCGCGGAAGGCGTGAACCCTCAGATGTTTTCAAGACATCCGCACTAGACCACTATGCGACCTCTCCTTGAGGCTAAAGTATAGCAAAAAGGAGAGAGAAGAACAATGAGCCTTGCTTGACTGGAGATGTTTACTTGGTTACCATAGAGCTATGGAGCAAGATCAGAAATACCTACCTCAAGAGCCACTTGAGATTCCCGCTCATCTCAATCAATCTTTGGAGCAAAGTTCAAAACATTCTTATGCGGTACAAACACTTTTATCGTGGAGTGCTCCTGGAAGACCATTTCAAAAAAGGACAAAGGAGTATTTTTTAAACATTCTTGTGATTGCACTCCTTTTTGAAATCATTCTTTTTCTTTTTGGACAGTATTTTCTCATGGCACTTATTCTCGCACTCATCTTTTTGGCGTATACACTCAATACTGTTCCTCCTCATCCATATCATTACAAGATTACTACTGAAGGGTTACAGGTAGAGGATGATTTCTTTCTTTGGCAGGAGTTGTATGATTTTTACTTTAAGAAACAAAATGGAGAGATGACACTTGTTTTGGGTACAAAAACATTTTTACCTGGCGAGTTAGTTGTTGTCATAGGGGAGATGCATCCTGAGCATGTGCGAGATATTATTCTTCCTTACTTGCCTTATAGAGAAGTTGTAAAGCCTACATTTATGGACAAAGCAGCACATTTTCTTGAAAAAAACTTTCCTCTGGATAGACAGCATCATACTCATTCGTAATATTGCTTCAAATACCTCAATTAGGTACAATACGTATCTAGCCTATAGGCTCAAGATGAGCACCCGTAGCTCAGCTGGATAGAGCGCAACGTTGCGGACGTTGAGGTCGGAAGTTCAAGTCTTCTCGGGTGTACAAGAAAGGGAAGGTCGCACCACAAGGGTACTTCCCTTCAGTGAGAATTAAAATAATCACGGAGGGATCGCATAGTGGTCTAGTGCGGCGGTTTCGAAAACCGCTGTTGGGAGTAATCCTAACCGGGAGTTCAAATCTCCCTCCCTCCGCATATATTATGAAATTTGAATTTTCAGCAGGAGGAATTGTTTTTAAAAAAGAGAAGGGCGAGATCCTTTTTCTTTTATCAAAGCATTCTCAAAATAAAAGTTGGGGATTTCCTAAAGGACTTATTGGAGATAGTGATAAAAATGAATCGAAAGAAGAGACTGCGATAAGAGAAGTAAAAGAAGAAACTGGTGTTGAGGCTTCTATCGTAAAAGTTTTGGGAACGACGGTGTATTGGTATCAATGGGACGGGGAGAGAGTAAAGAAAAATGTAACATATTATTTGATGGAGTGTTTGTCTTATGATTTCAATAAGCGAGATCATGAAATGGAGGAAGTCGGGTGGTTTGAGGTTGATAAGGTTGAGGAAAGATTGAGTTTTGATGTTGATAAAAAATTATGGAGAGACATTCTTCATGAGATAAAGATGATAACTGGATTTTGATGGAGGGATCGCATAGTGGTCTAGTGCGTTCGCTTGGAAAGCGGATGTTTTCGTAAGGGAACCGGGGGTTCGAATCCCCCTCCCTCCGCAAATAAATTTGATAAAAGATGGGGGATGAGAAGTAAGATCCTCGGAGAGGAAATCCCCCTCCCTCCGCAGATATTTAAATATAAAAAGTAATTGTGTTTTTTAAAAAAAAGCTCCTTTTAAAGGAGCTTTTAAAATACATTTCTGAACTTTACTTTTCCAGTGATTTTGTAGTCACTGCAATTTTTTTAGGTTCAGCTTTTTGTATTTTTCTAAAGGTAACTGTTAAGACTCCTTGTGAAAGTTCTGCTACTGGTTCTTCATCAGTAATTACTCCTTGAGGAAGTCTAAAAGAATAGTTGTAGGATTGTGTCATTGATGACATAAAGTATCGTCTTTTATTTTTTTCCTCGGTATTTTCTTCAGAAGTAGCAGTGATACGGACGATTCCTTCATCTATTGATATATCAATCTTTTCTTCTTTTATCCCAGGGAGTGCAGCTTCAGCAACAATTGTGTCTTCAGTTTCGTAGAGATTGAGTCCTTGACCCATCATTCTTGAGATACCAGGAAGAGTAGGAATATCCCAATCATCCTCAAGTAGTGATTGTAGGTTCCAAGGATTCCAGCGTATAAGTGCCATTTTCATCACCTCCTTTATCCTTATTAGCACTTTTATAGCATGACTGCTAATCTTTTGTCAAGAGATTATGTATGTGCAGCTCGGAGAGCATTAAGTATTACAGCAACATCAATAACTTCTTGTATTCCAGCACCAAGAAGAGGGGGGATAAGTCCAAAGGAAGCTAAGATCATACAAATAATACTTGCACCTATGCCAAAGATAATACTCTGCATTGCAATATTAACTGATCGTTTAGAGATAGATAATGTTTGTGTCGCTTGCTGGAAATCTCCCCCGAGAAGAACAATATCTGCTGCTTCGGAAGAAGCTGTTTGTTCTTCATTGCTAAAAACCATTCCAACATCAGCAAGAGCAAGAGCTGGCGCATCATTAATTCCGTCTCCGATCATCGCAATTACTTTTTTCTGCTTTTTTAATTCTTCAATACCTTTTTGTTTATCCTCAGGTTTCATCTCGGCTCTGACTGTAATTCCTTCTCCGAGCTCTAAAGCAATTTTATCAGCAGTCTTTTTCTTATCTCCCGTGAAGATGAAAAGCTCATATCCAGCCTGCTTTAAGCGAGAAATGATTGGCTTTGAGTCCTTTTTAAGTACGTCAGCAAAAGAAAAGACGGCAATCTGTTTTTTACCCTCGAGCATCTCTATTTGCATACCATCTGAATTCTCTTCGGGAAGCTTACGAAGAACATACTCAGTGTTGTTAATTATTCCTGAAATGCCTTTACCAACAATTTCCTGTGTATCATGTGCAATTAGGTGTTTTACTTTTTTCTCTTTTGCAGCCTCCACTATGGTTTTTGCTAATGGATGAAGAGAGTTTCTTTCAATTGCGGCAGCGAAGGAAAGAATTTCATCATAAGAATATTTTGTTTGGATGATTGAAATAGTAGTTAATTTTGGTCGACCTAGTGTTAATGTTCCTGTTTTATCAAACACCATTGTATCTACACGAGAGAGTGTCTCAAGGACTGCAAGCTTTTTAATAATAATTCTTTGTTTGGCAGCAGCATTCACTCCACCCAGAAGCGCAATAGGGGTAGCAATGATAAGTGGGCAAGGGGTTGCGACTACAAGAACCGCGAGAACACCATCAAGTCCACCAAGATTAAAGTAGGCAAAGAGAGAGATGAAAAAAGTTACAAGTGTAAAAAAAGTACTATATTTATCTGCAAGGCGAATGAGAGGAGCCTTTTCTATTTGGGCACTTTGTACCATCTCAATTATTTTTCGATAGGTAGAGTCTGCTTCTTCTTTTGTAACCTTGACGACAATGGCATCTCCACTATTGACAGTTCCACTTCTGAGAAGATCTCCCTGTAATTTGTCAATATAGTATGGTTCACCGGTGAGCGATGATTCATCAGTCAGTCCTTTTAAGCTTTCAAGTGTTCCATCTAGTGGAATAACCTCGCCTTTTCTAATAAAAATACTTTGTCCAACTTTTACCTTACTAATTTTTGTTTTTACCGTTTCTTTATCTTTTTCCCAGAGAAGTACTTCTTGAGGTATTCTGTCAATGAGGCTAGTTAACGATTTTTTTGCCTGACGTGCTCCATACGCTTCAAGTGTTACACCTGTTGAGATCATAAGCGCAATAATAGCCCCAACGAGGTATTCTCCTGTAATGACAGATACAATGACTGCGACAAGTGCAATATAATCAAGTGCAAAATGTTTTTTAAAGAGCTCAGAAAACGTTTCTAAAACAAGCGAATAGCTTCCTAAACCAATAGCTATCAGAATAATAGTTTGAGCTACAGTTGTATATTCAAAATAGGACAGTATCCCGTAGAGGATAATTCCTAAAAAAATCAGAGTAGGGTTGAGAAAATTATGTCGGAGTGATGAAAGCTTTTTCACTCTGATAGTATACCACTCGCAGAGAGAGATACTGAAGGGAATAGTGCGGAGGAGTCAGGATTTCCCCTACGGGGACCATGCTTCTCATCCTGTTTTGAATGCGGAGGAGACAGGATTCGAACCTGCGCGAGCTTGTTTAAGAGCTCAGAGGGATAGCAACCCTCCGCAATGGACCAGCTATGCGACTCCTCCAGAAAGTGGAATGATTATACCATGTGGGAAAGAAGATTATGCGAATACGGAGTCATACCGATCAGCTACTGCATTACCGACTCCAGTTGCTGCAGCACTACCAGAAAGTATTGCATTTGAAAGGAAATTTCTACTTCCTAATGCTTTACGTACTTCAAGCCTTGAGGTCTTTCTTTCGAGATTAAGTTCACGACCCAAACTCTTTTGTGCTTTCATGCGATCAAGAACTCTTGCATACTGAGTGGTTTTACTTGAATAGATAAGTGATTTTTGTTGTTTTTGTTCTGGATCATCTTCTTTTGCATAATCATCTTCAGCTCTATTCATTTCAGTTAAAACTTCCTTTGCTTGTTTTTCCATTCTCTCAACGACTGTTGCTTGGTTGCGGAGTTGAATTTCTTTACGACAAAGATCTTGAAGTAATTTTTTAACTCTTTTTGTTCTCGCGCTTTCTTTAACGTCTTTCGATGAGTCGGGAGTAAGTATACCTTTTATAAATTCGCGTCCAATTTGTTCATCTTGATCAGAAAGCTTAAATCCTTGCGATTCTGCTAATTTTTGATTGAAGGCAATAATATCATCAACAGCATCTTGGCCTGTGAATAATTTGTCAGCAATAGTATCACTTAATTCACTCATCTCTGCTTTGAGCTTCTTATCTGCTTCTTCACTATTTGCTTCTTCTTCAGGAGTTTCTTTACCCTCAAGTGCAGCTTTTTCTGCATCTGTTAATTCATTTGATTTTCCTTCCTCTATTTTTTTCATTCCAGATTCTTTTAACATTTGAGGATCTTGGTTAAGTGCATCTACACGTTGGTCAATCTCTTGCAATCTCTTAATTTGTTCTGCTGAAAAGTTACCGTTTGAATCTTTGTTTTGAAGAATTTGTGCCCTTTCTTGAGAGAGAAGTGTTTTTTCTTCAGCAGGAGGAGTAGGGTTTTGTTCTGTTCTTGGAGCTGCATCAGGTCTTGTTGGAGCAGGTGTTTCAGTTGGTTGAGGTCTTACTGGTTCTGGACCAAGATCTTGTGCAACACGAGCATCTTCTTCAGCAGATCGAGCTCTGTCTGCGTCTGTTGCTGGTGGGCCATTGAGAATTGATTGGCTTTGCGGATCAAGATCTGAGTTTGGTGAAGCGGGAACTTCTGTACCAACGCCACTATTAATAATATTTTGTCTTAACTCTGCACCGACTGCATCTGGATCAGCACCACGCATTGCTGCAAGTGGTCTATCTGGGGGAATAAATGCTTCATTTGAAGCTGTATCACTGGCGCTATCTAGGACAGAATCAACATCTTTGAGTACTGTTCCTGCATCTGCTGCGTGTGCATCGACTGCACCTTCCAAAACCCCTCCTGCAGCGGCACCAAGAGAAATAGGAGTTTCAGGCATTGCACCCGAGAGCGGTTGATTTATTTCTGGAACTTGTCCTCCTATCTCAGAATTTAAACTTGCCATAGTTAATTTTTTGCCACCTCCAGAGCTTGGTCAATATTCCCTTGTTTTATATGTTGTCTCATTTTCTCAATAAGAGTATTTTTTTGCTGTTCACTATAGTATGCCTCAATATATTCATTGAGTGCTACAAAATAACTGTCATTGCGAGTAAATGAATCAATTTTAGATTTAGCATCTTCAACAGAAGAGAAGGGTTCAATTTGTAAGAATTCTTTGGCGAGTGCTTTTGCACGAGGAATATCTATTTTTTCCTCTTTTAGGCCACGCGCAAGTCTTTTAAGAAAGAGGTACTCGAGTTGATTGGTTACTTTTGATAGATCATTCATTGCAGGATACTATCAGCATAGAACATAAGTGATAGAAAAATCAAATTCTTTGCTAGACTAGATGTGTGGATTTTTTAAGTCTGCTTTTCCCTAAAAAATGTATAGGATGTCGGAGAATTGGATCCTATATTTGTAGTACATGTTTTGCATTTATTGATTCATCTCCTCAACTTATTTGCGCAGAGTGTTCAAAATTCGCGATTAATGGATTGACACATCCTGTGTGTCGAAAGAAATACAGTATTGACGGTGTTTTTTCGGCAGTTGCGTATAAAGGTATCATGAAGAAAATTCTCTATCAGTATAAATTTGAGCCGTATGTTTTTGATTTATCTCGAACTCTTTCAGAAATTGTTTATGAAGGACTTTTAGAATACGAACCACTGAGTTATTTATCGAAAGAAAAAGTTGTTTTAGTCCCAATTCCTTTGTCAGAGAAGAAAAAAAAGCTAAGAGGGTATAATCAGTCGCTGCTTTTAGTAAAAAATTTGTCACAACTGAGTGGGTATATATATAGCGATATCCTGATTCGGCAAAAAAAGACTTTGCCTCAATATGCCTTATCAAAGGAAAAAAGGAGGGAAAATATAAAAGGCGCATTCGCCCTACAAGATGTATCTTACTTTGAAAATGTTCTTTTGGTAGATGACATCATGAC
>JAUPUR010000007.1 GCA_030917445.1 Patescibacteria group bacterium
CACTTCGAAATGTTCTCAGTATGGGTGAATATGATAAAGATAAAAAAGTATTTCAAACTCGTTCAAAGGGAACAACTAAGCCTTTCCCCTCCCTCAATCGTGAAGCTCTGGCATATGTTATCGATGCTGTAGATAAAAAATACGCAGCTGAGGGTGGAGAGAGAGAAAATCAAGATACAGATCCAGAATTTGAAATACTTCTCCAAGGAGAAGTATTTTCCAAAATGTATGGCTATGCAGTTGAACACATTACACCGGTAGACGAAGAGGTATTGAAAAATGCTACAGGAGAGTGGGTTAGGTATGACCAAGGATCAGATCATAAGCCATTAGTAGAGTCTTTGCAGGGATATGGTACTGGGTGGTGCACAGCTGGTGAATCAACAGCAAAGATACAGCTGAGGGATGGTGACTTTTATGTTTATTATTCTTATGATCCTGACGGCAAACCTGTTGTTCCACGTGTCGCAATTCGAATGGAAGAAGGACGTATAGCAGAGGTGAGAGGAGTAGCCGCTGAGCAAAATCTTGATCAATACGTTGCACCAGTTGTTGAGGCAAAACTAGAGGAATTTCCAGATGGAAAATCCTATCAAAAGAAAGTTGAGGATATGAAGCACTTGACAGAAATTGATAAAAAAATGAAAAGTGGTATCGAACTTGATGCAGCTGATATTGTTTTTTTGTATGAAGTTGAACACTCAATTCAAGGTTTTGGATATCAAAGTGATCCGCGTATAAAAGAGTTGCAACAACAAAGAAATCTCGATGAGGATATGCCAATAGCACTTGGAATTGACAGGTCGCAAATTGCTTTTGATACTGAAGATATTAATTCTGACACGAGAGCGTATGTTGGTCCTATTCAACCTGACGTGTTGAAAAAATTAAAAGAGCACGATGTTGAGTATGTTTATGTCTCTTTTCCAGAAGGTAGAGTACAAATGCAGCAACTTGAAGTTGGTGGAAAGACAAAAGGTCTGATTTGGGCTGATCTAAGAAAAGCAGGTATAGATCTCACTACACATGCGAAAGATATGATAGCCAATCCTGATTTTGTTCCCTTCCCTCAACCTGAAGTGATTGATACTATACGACTGAAAATTAAAGATTTAGGATTTACTGAAAAACCTAGTACAGATCAACTTTATAGCAGAGCTCGTGAATTTGGACTTGGACTGTGTCCTCCGGACGTTGGTTTGTATTACAAATTACAAAATCAAGCACATGATGAAGGTGTGAGTTTTGTGGCTATGAAGGAAATTCGCGATTCAAATAGAACACCAAACGTATTTGCAATTGAAGACGATGGAGGTGTAGTAGTGATATATGGTACTTCAGCAAAAGGTCGTGAGAGGTGGAATACTGATTCTTCATTTATTTTTCAATATACTTCCTCAGATGATCAGAACAGTCTTGAAGATCGAAAACTCAATGTTATACAATCACTTTTACAAAAAGTCAGAAAAGCCTAAACTATTTGGTTCTTAAAATAGAGCTCATTTCTTTTCCTTTTGCTAGTTCGTCAACTAATTTATCTAGATATCGAATTTCTCTCATTGTATCCTCTTTAATTTCCTCAATTCGAACACCACAAATAACACCAGTAATGAATGTTCGTGAAGGGTTCATATCTGGTGCCTGAGCAAAAAAAGTCTCAAAGTCAGTCTCTTTTTTTAGTTCTGATTCCAGTTCTTTTTGCGTGTATCCTGTGAGCCAGCAGAGTATTTCATCAACTTCGTTTTTCGTACGTCCTTTTTTTTCAGCTTTCAGTACATAAAAAGGATATACACTTGCAACGCTTGTTGTATATATCCGGTGCTTTGCAGTTGAATTCTCTTTCTTCATAGATGTATTTTATCATGAACAAAAAAGTAAATTTATATTATTATTAAAATTAAAGTATTACATAATTTTATTCTTACACTTTGTACTTAATGATGATAAACAATAATAATATATTGACAAACGATAAATACGTTGATAAAATACTGACATTGGAGTCAAATAGCTATGTATAAAAGATCAACATTAATTTTAAAGGCAGTGATTACACTGATTGGAGCTGGAGTTCTTTTACTTTGTCTTTTTGCACTTCCCGCTGGTATAGCGTCTGACAATGCTGGGTATTATAGACCTATCTTAATTGGCATGTATGTCCCTGCTCTTCCATTTTTTCTTGCACTTTTCTATGCATTTAAATTATTAAGTTATATTGACAGTGGAAAAGTTTTTTCAGAATTATCTGTTAATGCGTTAAGAAAAATAAAATACTGTGCAATTGTGATATGTGGAGTATACATTGTTGGAATGCCATATATATTTCAGGTTGCACAGAGAGATGATGCTCCTGGAGTTGCTCTGATTGGGTTCATATTTATTTTTGGGTCTCTTGTCGTTGCAACAGCATCAGCAATTTTTCAGAAATTAGTACAAAACGTTGTAGAAATTAAATCAGAAAATGATCTCACGGTCTAGAATATAAATATGGCAATAATAATTAATATTGATGTAATGCTTGCGAAGAGAAAAATGAGTGTTACTGAATTAACAGAGAAAGTTGGTATAACAATGGCCAATTTATCTATATTGAAAAATGGCAAGGCGAAAGCGATTCGTTTTTCAACTTTGGAGGCAATTTGTAAAGCACTGGATTGCCAGCCTGGTGACATCTTAGAATATAAAGAAGGAGAGGTTTTATGACGCAAAAACTCATGTTATTTTCAAAGGGTGTTGTGTACATCGTTGGACTTGCAGCACTAGCTGTTTGTTTTATTTTACTACCAGAATTAGCTAGAGAAGAATCGGTAGAAAATTCCGGGAATTTATTAATGACATCTTTATTTTTGCTCGGATCATATGTACTAGCTACTCCATTCTTTGTAGCACTATTTTATACTCTCAAATTGTTAAAAAATATTGAATCAGGCAATGCATTTTCGCATCAATCAATAAACATTCTCGG
>JAUPUR010000051.1 GCA_030917445.1 Patescibacteria group bacterium
ACAAAAAGAGTTTTGCTTGACTTTATACCTTACGTTCCTTCACTCTCTCCTTACGGATGTGACGATTCTTCTGGTCCAGTAGGAGCACTCTACGTTACTGCGCCATAGCCTGACATACTTCAATTTTATATTCTTCAGGAATTTTAGAACACATCGATCTTTTCTCTATAATTTCGAGTGGATAACTTGTAAATTGATGTTGTAATATTTCGTAGCATGCCTGAGGAGCATCGTCAGGAAGAATTCGACAAAGCTCGAAAGGGAAAATTCTATCTCCCATAGAGTAAAAAGAATTGGCAATACTAATAACACAAAGGCTTTTCCACCCAACAGGCATCTTGTCACAATACAATACAACTTTGTTTTTATCGTTGCCTACAAGTGGAGTCATCTGTCTCGCAACAGAATCAAAACATGTTGCTTTATATTCTTCATTCTCCACGGTAGTACATAGCTGTCCAGCTTGAGTTAGATCTCCTTTGAAAATGTCTTTATAAGCCATCTGAGGCTGATTGGACCAGCACGCTTTTCTATATTTCTCAGCAATTCGATCGTCATAACATGGGTATGAAGGATCTTTCAAGTCAATCCATCGATCAGGAGATGGCTTGCCATTGGTATGAACCGCCCAGTTATTTTCCATAAAAGCACCATCATAACAATTGTATGCAGTAAAATTTTCAACAAGAGTTGCCACCGTATCACAATCAGCAAGTGCTTGAGGAAGATTTTTATATTCTCGCCAAGCAAGAAGTCCATGCCCAATTGCATGAGCACACTGAGTTGCGGTAGCAACACTGACTTTATAACACTCACCCATTATTTCCGAAAGTTGCCCCATACCATGCTCTGCAATTGAGCGAATCAAAAAACCGTGATAACACGAAGAAAGAAAATAATCTTTACAATAGATCATTCCCTTAGCGTCATACTCTGTATAAAGCCAGTCACCAACAGTATGATTGAGAAGATGAGCTTCCCCATCAAATGGAATTCCTGAATGAAGTAACTCTTCTTGAGCCAATGTTGGACCGACGCGTTCTATTAGTTGCCTATACAATTGATCTCTCACTTTTGTCACTTTCGTCTCCTTAATTCCCTGTATCTCTTGAGAATACGCAGATACTTTCGAAACACCTGTTGATGTACTTTTATTTGAGATGAAAAAATATCCAGAAAAAAGAATGATGTTAAGTAGAATAATGCTAATCACAACAGTGATAAATCTTTTATTTATTTTTAAAAGTGTAAGAAATGATTCTTTGTGGATATTTTTTACCATGGTATTATGAAAAGATGAAATTGCGTATCAAAAAAAGATCGCTTCTCCTTGTTCTCATCTGTATTACTGTCATCAACGTTCTTGTTCTCGTTCTGATGCTTTTTAATCCTTTTGCACCAAAAGAAATTATTATGGACGAGAACGGATTTACACCTGATACTCTTATTGTCTCCCAGTATACACCAATCATTTTTATCAACAAAGACTCATCAGATCGCTGGCCAGCAAGCAATGTTCATCCGACACATGAAAAGTATCCGGAATTTGATTCACAGCAAGGAGTGAAACCTGATGAGACATGGTCATTCACACCCAAAAATGTAGGAGAATGGCAATTTCATGATCACCTCTTTCCCCATAGAAAAGGTCTCATCATTGTGAAAAAAGCATCTATGCTTCAGGCTCTCTTCTCAAAATATTTCACAAAAGAAAAAAGAGAAGAAAAAATTACAATTCAAAATGATCTCAATAAATCCTCCCAAGAAAGTCTTGCGAAGACTTACAATTCTCTCAAAGAATATGCCAAAACCAATGGCACGGAAAAGCTCTGGGCTCATGTTCTCACGACATATGGAAAGGAAGATGGCTCACAAGGAAATATCCATGATATTGCTCATTTTGCTGGCAAATTAATTTTTGATGAAAAAGGGCTTGAAGGGATCTCAATCTGTACTCCTGTTTTTGCATTTGGGTGTTATCACGGTCTTCTTGATAGCGCATTTACCAAAAATCTTGATCGTCTCACAGACGCAGAAAAAGCATGTGCTGGAATTGATGGAGTAAATTCTGGCTCATATCATTCCTGTGTGCATGGAATAGGACACGGAGTCGCTAGTTTTTACAAATCAAAAGATTTGGCTGCCTCATTAAGAAGCTGTGAAAGACTCGTTGAAGATGCACAAAATTCTTGCTTTGATGGCATCTTTATGGAGTTTGGACGCGAAGCAAGTGGTAACTATTATAAAAAAGACGAACCACTTTTCCCCTGCAATACGTTAAACGTAAAATATCAGTACTCATGTGGACGAAATATTCCAAGTATCATGATGACACACTTCAATTTATCCTTCAAAGAGATCGCAACAGCGTGTGACTCAAGTACTGCAAGTATCAAAAATTCGTGCTTTACCGCACTTGGTTTTCTTGCAACATATAAAGGAGAAGGTGATGTAGCAAAAATTAAAGCGCTTTGTACGACTCTTTCGTCTGAAGAATTTATCTCTGTCTGTACCACTTCTGCAGCAGGTGAAATCATCTTCCAGCAGATGACAAATTGGCCAACGCTCTCACAAGATATTTGTCAAACACTTCCTGAGAAAAATCTTCAAAATTGCCTTAACTTTACAGACACAATCAAAAAATCATACAATTTTCTCTAACTACTTGAACTTTTACACATATTGACTTAGGATACAAATATGACCACTACATTTATATCGCTTGAAACCAGTTCTACTTTTTTTGCTGGTTTGATCCAATACAAAATTTAATTGCAAAAAAAAACTCTAGGACTAAATAGGGATATGTTTTTGTCTCCTTAATTTTATTAAATACTCATATTTTTATAAAAATTCTACGTGATTTTTCTGCTTGACAGGCACACTTCTCTCTGATATTATGAGATGCAAGGTATACGAATATAAGATATTCTTATATCCCTTGTATATGTCAGAAAAATTCACTGGAATGCCTATTCCAGATAAAGACAGAACTTTTTCTAGACGGACATTCCTCAAAGCGATGGCCGGAGCTGCTCTCGCCGCTACCCCACTCGCTCGTACTTCTGAAACATACGCAGCCAACAACCTGGATGCAGATCCGACAGTTGACCTTGAAAGCGATAATACAGATGACCTGGTAGAAATGCCTAAAACTCCAACCCCTGAATACAATCAAATGAATAGAGAGCAGATGGTAGAAATAGTTCGTTTATCAAACGAAGCTGCGAATAAAATTCCCTACGCGACATTCAAAAGAGCAATTGAACCAATTACATTTATGGGTAAATATGACATGCAACAACCCGAAGTTTATGCACCATTATGGGTTGATTTTGGAAGAGAGATTGCAGAATCATCTGGTGGAGAACCTCCAAACCCACGATTTATTGGCTCAAAAGAAAATCCTCAAAACGGCATGTTCACGTTTGGACTCGGAAATGTACCTTCCGCAGTAAATGATGGTGATGGAAGAAGTTTTAATTTTATTACACAGTTTCTTCCTACTGGAAGAACTGAACATGATATTGAATTAACATTCAATGGAAAAAAACAGCAAGCAATTGCAGATATCATCTGGGGACATTTTAGATTCCGAACAAGAAAAATAACTGTCCCGATGTACTCTGGAATTCGAACTGGATCGGAAACAACAACCAGTAACCCACCCATAGTCGTTAAAGAAGGCAGAGCAATAAATCAACTCTCCCCCGGAAATTTAACAGAACAAGATCGTTTTATCGAACTATTTGACCAACATAGAGGAAGTGCCATTATGTCTGGAACTGTAGGATATCCTTATCCTTATAGTTACTATAATAAATACGCAGGTCAAATACCTGATGAGCTAAGAGATATCAATTATGGTAATCCTAACGCTGACTTGAATCAATATTTTTACTATCAACTGCTAGATAGAGGCTTACAAGCTGGGCTAGATAGTAATAAAAAAGGCGCTGACCTTGTAGCTCACCATGTTGATTATGCAACAGGACAACTTGCTCAAGAGAACATTAGTGATTTAAAAGGAATTCTTGAAGAAAAAATTCAAGAAATGGAAGAAACAGGTGGGTTAAGCTTACCAGATAATGAATCAATCCTAGCTTCACCGACAATTGATATTGCTACATTAACAGGGCTTCCAAGAATTCTACCCTATTATATAACTCCTGTAGCTTCACCTTTATATAAGTAAATATTACTCTAGCTTGCTCCAACGAAATATCTGATATATGATATTTCTAATGCAAATTAAAAAAAATTATTTAAAAGGAATTTTTTTTACTCTCCTCAGTGTAATTCTAATATTTATTGTAAGTTTGGGAATTATTTATTTTCAAATAAATCAAAAAACGGATTTTAAGTGTACAGAATTTAGCAAACTATTTTCAAATTCCGACTGCGGATTAATTTTTACAACTGAAGATCAATCATTTTCATCAGTACTTGGAATTGTGAAGAATAAATATGAAAAGAATAATTCATATTTTATTGAATTAAGCACAAAAGACATTAACAATTCACTTCTCATTGAAACAATCAAACTTAACAAGCCTAAGACTTCACTTACTAAAAATACATATACTGAATCAACCAAAAAGCTTTCAAGCAACTCACTCCCCGTAGATGATAAATCACTTTTTGAAATATTAAATAAAAATGATCAAATAATGATTAGTGTCTTCATAAACAGCGGTTCTGAGCTTAGCAATCGTGTAATGAATAATCAAAAAGATCCCAAGTTTAAAAAATGTGTAAGTTATCATGAGTTATTTATAGAATATCTAAAAAATCCTTCCCTTGTTACATATTTACAGCTAAAGTTAAATAAATTAAAAAATTCATGTGATATAACTGCGCTTCAAATACAAATTTTTGAAAAATGAAAAGGTTGCCAAAACTATTTTTTTTCAGTTTATTTCTCATAGCTATTGGATTGATTCAATTACCTTCATTAGTTAGTGCTCAATGTAGTGGAAGTGGACCAGCGTATGTAAGAGAATTTCGATGTGAATTTGATGGAGAAGGATATAGCTGCCCATCAAGTGTTTCATATAATGGATCTGCTTCATGCTTTTTTCAATATGGGGCATGTCAACACTTGGATGTATTTAACAATTCTTCAGGATGTAGTTTTCCAAATGGAGGTTGTCAGGTAAATTTCCAGGTTGATAATTTGGGTACATATACTACCTCTGGCTGTTATGAAGGTGGTGGTGGCTACCCTGCACCAGCATACGGAAATAATTATGGAACACCATATGGATATCCTTACCCATATCCCTATCCATATCATTACCCTTATCCATACCCTGCTCCCTCAGATCTGGATGTGACGAGTTTTTATACTGCAGATAGCGGAGGATCAAGAAGCTTTAACTTTGCTGAGGGAGAAAGAATTTATTGGTATACACGTGTCATCAATGATGGAAGCTATTATTACCAAACAGATCCAGGGACAGTTCATATGAACCTGTATCAAAATCAAGAAACAG